>DAMX01000105.1:0-327 GCA_002497195.1 Methanomassiliicoccaceae archaeon UBA354
ATCTCGCGCATAATCTTCATGGTCTGGATCTGATGCCGAAGGTCCAACGAGCTAGTGGGCTCGTCGAATATGTAGAAGTTCGGATTCTGGCACAGCGTCCTCGCGATAAAAACCCTCTGAAGCTGCCCTCCGGATATCTCGTTAATGTATCTGGACGCGAGGTCCAGCACGTTCATTCTGGACATCGACCTTTCGGCCATGTTCAGGTCCTCTTCCGTGTAATCCCAGTTAATATACGGTCTTCTTCCCATCAATACGGTATCCAGCACCGTCGTGAACTGGGCGTAGTTGTAGTATTGGGGCACGTAGCCCAAGATCTTGGAAAGG
>DAMX01000105.1:609-867 GCA_002497195.1 Methanomassiliicoccaceae archaeon UBA354
CCAAGATCTTGGAAAGGTCCGTCCTGCTGTATTCCTTGATGTCGCGACCATCTATTTTCACCCGGCCGGCCATGGGGTCGTGGAGGTTGCAGAGCGTTTTTATCAGTGTGGACTTACCGGACCCGTTGGGCCCAAGCACAGACATGACGACCCCCGTATGGGTTTGGAAATCGATGTCTTCGATCACGGTGTTGCCGTCGTATCCCTGGACAAGGGATTCCACGGACATCTTCATGCCAGATACCTCCCGTTCTTCCT
>DAMX01000105.1:1024-1463 GCA_002497195.1 Methanomassiliicoccaceae archaeon UBA354
TGCCAGATACCTCCCGTTCTTCCTGGAGACAAGCCAGATGAAGAACACTCCTCCGATGATGTACAGGAGTATCCCCACGGGGATCTCCTGGGGGCTCATCAGTATCCTGGCTACCGTATCGGACAGCAGAAGGATGATCGCTCCCATCAAAGCGGATGCCGGTATGAGATATCTGTTGTCGTTGCCGATCAGTATCCTGCAGATGTGGGGGGCCATCAGGCCGATGAAACCGATCACTCCCGTGAACGCGAGACAAGCGGACGTAATAAGGGTGCAGACGATCAGAAGGTCCCTGCGGATCTTATGGACCTCTATCCCGAGGCTTTTCGCCACATCGTCCCCACCGGACATGGTGTTCATGTCCACCGCCCGGCTTTCCAGCAGGAAGAATCCGACCATCACTATCGGAACGATGAACAAGACGCTACTCCATGTGGCG
>DAMX01000105.1:1673-2080 GCA_002497195.1 Methanomassiliicoccaceae archaeon UBA354
ACTATCGGAACGATGAACAAGATGCTACTCCATGTGGCGCCCCACATCCCTCCCATCAGCCAATTCACTATTTCGCGGAGGGCGGTATCGTCCGAAACGTACTTTGCAAACGACACTCCGGCCTGGAACAGATATCCTACGACGACCCCGGACAGAACCAGCACGGATTGGGACGCGATGTTGTTCTTCGAAATGATCAGCACCAGGGCCATGCTTAGCGTTCCGAACATGAAGGCGAAAAGTATCGTGATCAGTGTTTTCGCCGAGAACGTGATGCCCATCACATCCAGCACCCCGTAGTATGCGGAACCGAATATGGCGGCGCCGAAAGCTATCGCCATCGCAGCGCCGAAAGCCGCGGCCGACGAAACGCCCAACGTGAACGGGCTCACCAGCGGGTTTCTGAG
>DAMX01000105.1:2309-4512 GCA_002497195.1 Methanomassiliicoccaceae archaeon UBA354
GTATGCGCGGCTCTCTGCCGTTGATTATTATGTTCGAGTAGTACGGTTTCGAAAGGGCGAATGTATCGGGGGCGATCTGATTGAACAGACATGCCAGCACGTCGAATGCGGGGATCCTCACCGATCCGAGGCTGAGGGACAATATCACCATGGCCAGCAGTACGGCCGCCATCACGGCAATGAATGTCTTCTTTTTCCGTATCGACGCGTCGTAGACTGCTTTTACATAAGTCCCTCTGCCTTTGAGACCGGCTCGATCCTTCTCTTCAGTCTTTTCCGCTTCTCCAGAGGCCGTCATGTATATTCTGCCCTTGATTTTCATACCTATCGAGTCAGCCGGCGTACCGGTAGAACAATTCTTCAGACGTCCAGTTCGTTCCGAATGTGGAATTGTAGTCCGATATGGCATTTTCAACGGTCAGTCCGTCGATATCCAGTTCGGGGTAGATCAACGTGATAAAAAATATCATCGCCACGAAACAGCGGGGCCCCGAAAGCACCTTTGAGTCTACGGTCTTTATGACGATCATGCTGTCGAACATATTGCTGCTGTCGATCACGGGATGCGATGACAGGAATGCTTCGATCTCGGACTGCCCCTGGTCGTATGCGGTGGTATTGCGCAGAATGAACAGGTCGATCCCGTTATCGTCATAATATTCAACTATGGACTCCTGAGATATGGATGCCGAAGAAGAGGTGGCGGAACTGTCTATCTCTGAGATCGAATTTTTGAGTCCGCATATTTCCCCGAGCATCCCGGAAAGCTCTGCGGTCCCGGTATAATACTTAGAGCTGGCACTTGTGCCCATGGTGGCGACGAAGGTCTTCTTCTCGATTTCGGTCAGCGTAGAGCTTGCGGCACTCAGCGTTTCAACGATACCGTTGAAGAAATCCTCGTACAGATCGGCGATCTCAGTGGCGTCATCGTCCTCGAATAGGCTGGCCAATTGCTTCACGTCGCCGACCTGGGTCTCGAAGCCGTAGCAGTCCAGAAGGATGACGGTGATCCCCATGGCGGTCAGCGCATCGACGTTCGTTATGGTCATCGAGGTGCATTGCCCGATTACGACCGTGGAGCCCGTATCGAGTATTTTTTCCGGGTTCGGAGTGTTATACGACCCTATGTCTTCACGCTCTGCCCACCAATCCTCTGTCGGCTTCGTCTTCATCGTGGAGCTTACGCCCACCACTTTGTCGCTCAGTCCGAGGATAGAAAGGAATTCGGCCGCGTTCGTGTTCACGACGCACACGCTGGAAACAGGTGTGGGAACGACCACCTCTGTGCCGTCGTTTTGAGTGATGGTCACGGTACTGCTGTCGTCGCCGGACGATCTGCTGCCGACGACCGCATATGCGGAAATGCCTGCGATCGCAAGGATTACTACGGCGAAGATCGCCATGAATTTTTTGTCCATATTCTCACCATTCAGTAAATAATCAGTAAAGGGCGGCTTTTTACGGTTTAAAAAACCGCAGATCCTGATTATTGGATTATATGTCCAGCATTATTTATTCCATATTTAATGCCTATGTTCTGCATCGTCGATACAAAAAATGACTGGCTGCAAGGAAACACGATCATCAATTGAATAATTGGATAATATTTCCAAGTATGAAAATCCCGATACGATGATCGGCAAATTATCATGATTTTTAGTGAGAATCGTCAATTGCTATCGCAAGTATCATTTCGACGACCTCAGGCCTCCGATCGGGCAGTGAAGGGAGATCGATCCCGATATCGATATTCTGCACCGGAGCACCAATTCCTCATTCCGTATGGGTCAGACTTCAAATTCACAATAAAAAAATCTTTTCAATAATCATATTCCAGTCTATGTCCGGGTATACAGAGTGAGCATATCTGAAACTTTTTATCAGTATTTTGTTCATAATAAAACATAATATACTTAGAAAATCATGTCCGGACCATGTCCAAGGGATTGTCGAAAGAGAGTTTGGCGGAGAAGACCAGGGTATATATCGACACGCATCCGAGCATCAAGGACTGCGTGGCGAAAGGCCTGATCAACTATTCGTCCCTGGCACGTATGATAATGAAGGACATAGGAGTCGATAATGAGGAGGCGGTGATGATCGCCTGTCGCAGGTACGCCTCCAAGCTGAGCCTCACAACGAACCATGAGATGGACATACTCGGCGTCCTCAAGGACAGCAGGCTGGAGATGAGGACCAAGAC
>DAMX01000066.1:0-213 GCA_002497195.1 Methanomassiliicoccaceae archaeon UBA354
GTCTCCTTCCTCTCATGTGCCAGCGCGACGGCCTTCTCGTAATCCGGACCTGAATCCTCTATCTTCACGGAGCACTTCACCTGATAGCTTTCTTTGACGCCGTCGTGCCATATGTAGAATGATGCTACGGGATTCTCGCGGACGTTCTTCAGAGTCTTGTCCATGTAGTTGTCGATGACCCAGATGTTCCCGTCCGGACCTTCGAAAAGAAAA
>DAMX01000066.1:399-11118 GCA_002497195.1 Methanomassiliicoccaceae archaeon UBA354
CGGACCTTCGAAAAGAAAACCTACAGGCACAACGTTCGGGACGCCGTCCTTGGACGATGTCGCCAGGGCGTAGATCCTCTGCCCCTCCATCGCACTCATAACTTCCGAGCTAAGTCCTTTTATCGCCATGGGTGCGTATCGCCCATCTGACGTAAATATTTAGTCAGTTCACGGCCGAATATGCGGGGATGCCGTCTTCGGCCTTGGTCACGACGCCTCTGGTGGCTTCGGTCCCCAATATAACTTCGACGTCGAAACGGTCGTCGCTCCTGTCGAGCGATAAGGCCTCCTCCGGCGAGAGATGCGAATAGTACGTACCGGAGATGTATTTGCAGGCCGCCTCGCATGCGTCCTCCATCTGTTCCAGCGTAGGCCTCTGATACGGCTGTCCGGGAACGGGTATGTATCCCATGATGTGGAATTTGGTCACTCCGATGGAAGACAGGTGCTCGGCGGCAGACTCTATCTGGTCCACGTCGACGCAGCCGGGGATGTAGATCATATTCGTGGCCACGTCCATCCCGCGTTCGACAGCGGACCTGACCTCGCCGTATATCTTCTCCTTTGGTATGCCCGTGAGGAGCAGATGGCAGCCTTCATACCATGCCTTGAGGCCGACGTTGGCGGCATCGATGTTCTCCATGGAGAGATTGGACCCGTTGGTGTGGCCGAGGGACGTGGTGGCGCCCAGAATGTCCTTGCTGAATGCCAGGAGCCTCGGAAGGTCCTTGGAAACGGTTGGTTCTCCGCCCATGAAGTTCACGCGGGAGGGGGAGACGGAAAGAAGCGCGTCCTCGATCTCCTCCGGCTTGAGGAACCTTTCGGGCCTGGGATATGCCAGACCGGGGGTGCCGTTGGGACCGCTCCGGAGCTTGTAGCTGCATATCGGGCAGCGGAATGTGCACCCATAATTATGTACGGTCGCAAAATCATGCTTTTTGTTATAGGTCACATTGTAGAACGCCATGCAGATCTCAGGTTTAAATGCGGCCGCGCATATATAACATTATTACCGATTTCAGATTAGTGTTACCCGGATATTACATTCATGTTATCCGTATGCATCAGACATCCGAAAGAACGCTGCTGGCGCCTTTATCGGGTGCAAAGTTGCAAATGGTTTATATCCTACTTCTGAATGACACTCTCAGTTGGGCAAGTAGATCAGCCCGGTAGATCGCTTCGTTCGCAACGAAGAAGCCGCGAGTTCAAATCTCGCCTTGTCCACTTCTACCTATCCTCCGGGCGACATGTGACTTTTCTTTTGCTTTGCATGACGGCGGCATTTTTCCCGAAATGAATTCAAATCTTTCTTCGGCGTGTCTCTCACCCTGTTCCGAAACCCGACTTTAGGTGCGGCCTGTCAGCATGATTGGCTGAGAGGGGAAATGAATGATGCAGGATATCGGCAGGAAGATAGGGAACAGAGCGGCAATACCCAAACTGCTTAAATAGGATGAGCATATGGGCCGTTAATTCGAATGGATATCCTTAGCGTGCAACTGCAGGATGGGGCGTTGGCAGCGTTATTCTTCGTCGCTGTATTCTTGCCTGCCGTGTCGGGCATAACACTTGGAATGCTCTTCAGGTCGAACAGGGTTGCAAACGTGGTGGCCAGCCTGTGCATCGTATCCTGCATGGCAGGGGCGTCGACGTATTTCCTGTGGAGCGCCGGGGTCGATCTGAGCTATACGCTTCCGTTGCCTTCTGCGGCCGGACAGTATATTCTGTCCATCGATCAGCTTTCCGCAGCGATGATCTCCTTCTCCTCGGTCATATTCATGCTAATCGTGGTCCACGTGGTCAAGTCCACATCGGATTCCGGTTGCAAGTACAGCGCACTGCTTAACGCCCTGTTCCTTGCATGCTTCTCCTGTATGGCGGCCGACACCGCGCTTGTCCTTCTGATGTCCTGGGAGATGGTCACCTTGGTGACGTTCCTTCTTTCGAGGAACGGTGACAACGAGAGGGCAAGATGGCTGTTCTTCGTGATAGCCCACATCGGAGGACTGATCCTTATCTGCGCCTTCGTGTACATATCGTCGGTGGCCGGGACCCAGGTCCTGTCACAATGGAGGAATCTCGGGCCCACCCTTGGCGACCTTACCTCCACCGCCCTTGTCCTGATGATAATCCTGGGCTTCGGCTCCAAACTGGGACTGATACCTTTCCACGCCTGGATGCCCGATCTTTATGCCTCTGCCCCTATCCACACCACGGCTCTGTGGGGGGCCATGGAGTCTCTGGTACAGAAGGAGCCGAAGAAGATACTTGCCTACTCGAGCATGGAGAACATGGCCCTGGTCGTCCTCTGCCTGTCCCTGGGAATGGTGTACATCGGCGAGTCGCCGGTTCTAGCCAAGCTCATTCTGATCGCCGCCGTGCTACATACGATGAACCATGCGGTTTTCAAATCCCTGATGCTGATGACGATCGACACTGTAGAGGACTGCACAGGGGAAACAAACATAGGGAAGATGGGAGGGCTGTCGAAGACGCTGCCGATACTCTCGATGGTCGCCATAGTGGGCGTTATTTCAATGGCCGCAATACCTCCCACAAACGGATTCGTCAGCGAATGGCTGATGATCCAGTCTATTATGGGCGCAGACCTCGAATCCACGGGCATGAGCATTCTGATGCCCCTCGCCCTCGCCGCCGTCGGAATATGCGGCATGATGATGGCGGCATCTTACGCCCGCCTGTATGCCTTCGTGTTCCTCGGAAGACCCCGCTCGGAAGGTATGAAAAAGCCCCGTCCCATGAAGAAGGGGACCATTTTACCCATGGCAGTGCTGGCCCTCCTGTGTCTGGGGATGGGTTTCTTCGCTACCGTGTTCATGGACGTCCTAACCTCCGGAATAGAGGCCGTTACCGGCATCCCGTCGGACCCCGGATACAGGAGCGTCATGTCGGGAGAGATGTTGCCTCTTCTGCTCGGAATAACCATAACGGTCGTTCTGGCACTTTTGATGTGGATTTTCAGGAAAGAAAAACGGAAGGAGAGAAAGACCAGGACATGGGGGTGCGGGGAGAGGTTGGACAGCAATATGCAGTATTCTTCCATCGGATTCTCCCAGCCTCTGGTGAAGGTCTTCCATCCTTTCTACGGAGACACCTCAGTGGTGAAAGAATCCGAAAATAAAGAGAACAAAACCTTGGTGATGGAGTTCTCGGAACCTTTCGTGAAATATCTGTACAAACCCGTGTCGGCAATTGTGTCCATTCTTTCGGAGAGAATGGGAAAAATCCAGACCGGTAACATCCAAACTTATTTCGGATACATGCTGGTGACCTTGGTCGTCGCTCTCCTGGCGGTGAGATTGCTATGAATTATGCTGAATTGGCCCTGATGCTGTTTCAGGCTGCGGCGCTCATACTCATTTCGCCTTTGGTGGCGGGCATCATAAGAAAACTTAAGGCCATGATGCAGAACAGGGTGGGCGCAAGCATATTCCAGCCTTACCGCGACCTTATGAAGCTGTTCAGAAAGGAGACGGTGGTCTCCGAAAACGCATCCTTCCTGTTCCGCGCGATACCCTTGGTATGCATCACGTCCATGGTCCTGCTCGCAGCCATGACACCTTTCATATACTCGGGCGTGGCGGCACCGTATGCCGACGTCATAGCGATGGTCTACATATTCACAATGTTCAGGTTCGCCATGGTGTTGGGAGGCCTGGAAGGAGGTTCGGCCTTCGGAGGGATGGGCAGCAGCAGGGAGGCGATGATGTCCGTGCTCATAGAGCCGGCCCTTCTGATATCCATAATGACCCTTTCCGCCATGACAGGTGCAGGATTCGATATCTCCGAGATATCCTCATCCATCATCGGAGCCGGTGCGGCGGCCATATCTCCGGCGCTTCTGCTGGCCGGAACATCTTTCCTGATAACGATGGTGGCCGAGAACACGCGGGTCCCCTTCGACAATCCGGACACGCATCTCGAGCTCACCATGGTACACGAGGGTATGCTGCTGGAATATTCCGGCAAAGGCCTTGCATTCATGGAGTTGGCGTCAATGCTCAGGCTTACCATATTCATGGCGCTGCTGGGCACGCTCTTTTTCCCTTGGGGTACCGCTGTGACCATGGCGCCCTCGGCGCTCGCATTGTCCGTTGTGGCAATTGCGATCAAAATGCTTGTTATCGCTTTCGGCATCGCCCTTTTGGAGAGCACGATCGCTAAGATGAGGGTCTTCAGGATGCCCAACATGCTGACTGCGTCCTTTGCGCTGTCCCTTATGGCGATGATCTCGCTGTATGTTCTGTGAGGAAGAAAAATGGAACTGATACCTACCAGCAATCTCATCGACATCTTTGCGGTGTGCATGCTGCTCTCATCCGTGCTGGCCATGGCAAGCGTAAGGATGCGCCCGCTGATACGGCTGTTCATACTGCAGTCATTTTTCCTGGCAGCCTTCGAGTTCACCGTCGCATATTCCCAGAACGAGCCCGAGATATACATCATGGCGGCAATGACCTTCGGCATCAAGGTACTCCTCATACCGAAGATGCTGAAGTACATCATGTCCCGCATTAAAGTGGATGACGAGATGGCCCTGTCTGTAGGGATACCGGGTTCCATGCTGCTTTCCGCGGCCCTCATCATTTTCTCTTATTATGTAGCGGAGCCCCTGATAATCACTCTCAATACCGCGGAGAGGAACTCGCTCGTCCTCTCATTCTCCATAATGCTGATAGGTATGCTGATGATGGCTACGCGCCGCAAGGCCATAAGCGAGGTCGTGGGACTGCTCATGGCCGAGAACGGCCTCTTCCTCGGAGCAATAGCCCTGTCGAACGGGATGCCCTTCATAGTTGAACTGGGGGCATTCTTCGATGTTCTGGTCGCCATGATAATCATCGGAATATTTGCCTTCAGGATCAACAAGTCATTCAATTCGGTCGACACCACCCTGTTGAGGAGGCTGAAAGAGGAATGATAGCCACCATTATGGTCCTCGTACCATTGCTGGCCGGAGTATTGTGCCTCCTTCCGATCGGAACCAAAGGCCTATTCCGCATTTCCATCGCGGGAGCAATTGCATCCCTGGCTGCGGTGATATACTGCTGCGCATCGCCCATCAACGGAACGGTGATCGACACATCGGTCTGGTACATCGACGGTCTTTCCGCATTCTTCCTTCTGATCTCGGGATTCATATCCTTCGTAACCATTCTGTACTCCAAAGACTACCTGAGGACCGAGTGGGAAGAGGGCCATCTGAACTCCAGAGAGATGAGGTGGTTCTACTTCACCATGTTTGTTTTCATCTCGACGATACTGCTGACGTTTGCGGTACGTTCGGCGGCCCTGACCTGGATAGGCATAGGAGCCACTACATTGGTTTCCGCTTTCCTTGTCGGTATGTATAAAGATGAAAACGCCACCGAGGCTGCTTGGAAGTACGTCCTGCTTTGCTCGGTCGGTATTACGCTGGCACTGTTCGGGATATCCCTGATTTACGCCGCATCTTCCGGAGTCGTCCCGGTCGAAAGCTCCCTCGACTGGCCGGCCCTGGTCGCCAACGCCGCCGATCTGAACCCGATGTTCATGAAATTCGCGGCCATATTCTTCATAATAGGACTAGGGACAAAAGCCGGACTGGCACCTTTGCACAACTGGCTTCCCGACGCCCACAGTCAGGCACCGAGTCCCGTGAGCGGAATGATGTCGGGGGTTCTCCTGAACTGCGCCATGTACGGAATAATGAGGTTCTACACCGTATCAGAGATCGTGAACCCGGGTTTCGCTTCAAAGGTACTCCTCTTCTTCGGGATATCTTCGCTTCTTGTCGCCGCTGCCTTCATACTTAAATCAAAAGACTTCAAGAGAATGCTGGCATATTCCAGCGTCGAGAACATGGGCCTGATAGCCATCGGCCTGGGCATCGGAACGCCGCTGGCTCTTTTCGGAGCGATGTTTCAGGTACTGGCACATTCCATATGCAAGCCCCTGATATTCTTCTGCGCAGGCAACATAACCCAGATATACAAGACGCGGACGATGTCCCTCATAAGAGGAGTTTCTGAGAAGATGAGGTTCACCGGTTTCGCCACTGTCGCCGGAAGTCTTGCGATCGCCGGAGCACCTCCCTTCCCCCTGTTCGTAGGGGAGCTGCTGATCATTTCCGCAGCCATAGGTGCGGGAATGTATGTCCTCGCCGGAGGTCTGGTCCTCGTCCTCGTATTCGTGTTCGCAGGCTTGGCCCTGAATATCTTCCCGATGCTTTCCGGAACCACCGAAAGAGATGTGTCAGAGCCTATTTCGCTACTCAGGAAGGCATCTCTGGCACTGTTGATCGGCTTAGCCCTTTTCTTCGGCCTGTTCATGCCTGACATGGTGAGAGATGTCTTCGACGGCATGGTGGTCATACTTTCCGGAGGCACGATATGATATTCAACAGCTCCACACCATGCGACCCTGAAATACTGGCACAATATCTGGGAACGTTTTACGCAGACGGATGGAGGATCATGTCGATGTTCGCCTCCGAGTCTTCGCCCGGCGCCACGCTAAACGTCATTCTGAGGAGGGGGTCCGAGATTGTCAGGATCACGTCAGAGGTCGATGGGCGGTATCCGGCCGTAACTCCCCGTGTCCCTTCCGCTTCTATTTTAGAAAGAACTATCTGGGAGATGAACGGGATAGTCCCTGAGGGTCACGACTACCTCGTGCCTTCGATATTCTGGAGGAAAGGGAACGGCCATCCTCTCCAAAAGGGAGGGTACTTCGCCGACGGCGAATCCAGGATACCTATACCCAAGAATCATGTTTCGGGAACGGGAGTGTACGAGATACCGGTTGGTCCGGTACACGCAGGCGTCATAGAACCCGGGCATTTCAGATTCAGTGCCGCAGGAGAACCGATACTGAGACTGAAAATTCATCTGGGATATGCTCACAAAGGAGTGGAAAAGCTATTTGAGGGGCCGGTCAAACAAAACCTCTCCCATTTGGCCGAAAGGATATCGGGCGACAATGCCGTGGCCCACGGCCTTGCATACGCACATGCAATGGAAGGCGACACCGATATACCGGCCAGGGCGCGCTACCTGCGTGTAATCCTTTCGGAACTGGAACGCATCCACAATCATCTCGACGTCATTGCGGGACTGTGCACCGACTCCGCATTCAGCGTTGCGGCGGCATACGGTGCCGAGGCCCGCGAAGAACTGCTGAGGGCAAACCACGAACTGTTCGGCAACAGAATGCTGATGGGGAGCATCGTTCCCGGAGGGGTAAAGAGGGACCTTTCAGCAGATCAAATACACAAACTCGAGAACGTCGTTATGAGAGCGGGCTTCGCTGCCATGAAAGTGGACGGATACATGAGACGCTCCCCTTCGGAAGTGGACCGTCTGGAGACTACGGGAGTCCTGGAAACGGAAGATGCCCTCAGATTGGGTACCGTGGGCACGGTGGCAAGAGCCAGCGGGATAGTTTCGGATGTGAGGGCGGATCTGCCTTACGACGCCTATGGCGCCCTTTCCTTCAACACCGTGTCCAGGAATAAAGGGGATGTGATGTCCCGGGCCGCGGTTAGGGTAGGAGAGGTGACGGAATCCGTGAGCATTATTCTGCAATGCATCACCGATATGGACAAGGGAGAGATCAGAACCGAGACAGAAACGCCGGAGGGTTTCTCCATGGGCATAGTCGAGTCGCCAAGAGGCGAGCTTCTTCACTGTGCAGACATCAGGGACGGTAACATCTGGAGATATAGCGTCAGGGATCCCTCGGTAGTGAACTGGCCAGCCCTGGAGCTGGCGGTCCTAGGGAATATTGTGCCGGATTTCCCCCTGATAAACAAGAGCTTCGGGCTCTCATACAGCGGGAATGATCTTTGAGGTGATGGTATGATAAGAAGGAGCGTTTCAAATCTTGTTTCGCAGAAAAAGCCGGCCGTATCCAGAGAGGAGATGCACGGCGATCGCCTTATGATGCCGTTTGTCAGCGTCGGATGCAGAAAATGCAGAAAATGCACGGAAGTGTGTCCCACCGATGCCATCGAAATCTCCGAAGAGTGGACGGTTGACATTGGTAAATGCATCTTTTGCATGGAATGCGTGGAGTCCTGTCCGTCATCTGCAGTCAAAGAAGTGCCCGCGCCATTATACGCCGATCGAAGGGACGGCCTCATATTCGGTGTTTCGAGACCGCCCGGGGAGTCGGAAGGCGGCATTGAAAAATCCAAGGCAGAGATATTGTCAGATTCCATAGCGATAAGAGAGCTCGATACCGGGTCCTGCAACGCGTGTGAGGTAGAGGTTAACTGCATGTCCAACCCATTCTACGACATGAGCAGGTTCGGAATGAAGATCGTTGCTTCCCCCAGGCATGCCGACGTGCTTCTCGTAACCGGACCGATGACGAGAAACATGAAGGCCGCCGCGCTGGAGACCTTTGAGGCTGTACCTTCCCCTAAAGTCGTCGTGGCAATGGGAACCTGCGCCATTTCAGGAGGTATTTTCGTCGAAGGAGATGTTTTCGGAGAAGGTATAAAAGATACTCTCGATCCGGACATATACATCCCCGGATGCCCTCCTTCTCCGGGAAGGGTTCTTATCGCCCTTCTGAAAGCGTTCGGACGGGATTAATGCACAATGACCACGTTGCATTTGGCGTGGTTCACCACATATTGTGAAACGCTGCCCAGGACGACCCTGTCTATGAAGGTCTTGTCCGATCTGCCTACCACGATCATGTCGCATTTGAACCTGGAAGCGGCGGCCAAGACATTCTCGGCAGCGGGCCCTGGTTCTATTACGGAATGTACGTCGATACCTTCGGCCCTGGCGGCATCTTCCGCTTCTTTCATGAAGGACTTGATCTTGTCAAACTCTTTCTCTTGTTCCACTATATCACGGGAGACGACTGAAGAGTAGATGTAAAGGGGCTTTTTGGACATTTTGGAGTAGTCGATCGCAAAATCTAAGGCTCTCCGCGTACCGGGTCTTCCATCATATGCCAGTATTACGGACATGATTCCTAATCTGCCACTTCGGATAAATATCTTCCATAGAAGTGGAAAAACAATGCCGAGAAGGCTTCCCCCTTACACGGTGCCTCCCCCCCAAATATCGAATATGGTGCTTATCGGCAAAGAAGAAGCCGTAACATCGCTGTGAAAGATCATCAATGCGATGGGGGCCCCCAGCAAAGAAAGGACTTCATCCGCCCATGAATGTGGCCATGATGGTGACCGACCATCCCACCAATGTCATCGCAACGGCCATCGTCCATCTGTTGGCACCTATGTATTTGCTCATTGTGTATCCTACAAAAAACAGGGCTACAGAACCGAGTGCGGAGGCCACGAAGAGCGCCGAAGTTAGATCTGCAATCAAAAGCAGAGGTATGACTGCAGGAATGGCAGCTATCACCGTTATAATAAAACTGGACACGCCTGTTTTGATAAGTTCTGCACGGTCTTTGCTAAGTTCCTCATCGGATTCCAGTCTTGAAGATAATATCTGCCGGATTATCTTCTGCTCGTCCGCCGGTTCTATCGCATCGATGATTGTTCCTGAAAGATCGTCCTTCACGATGGACTCGCATTCCGCGCAGTCGTTATCACGGCTTTTGGACAGGATGTTGATATCCCTTTTTCTTTCCAGACTGCCGACTAGGATTATGACCAGCGCATCTATGATCCCCCATGTGAAGTTCATAGAGAATATGATGAATGCCAGATTGACGTTGGAATCGAAAGAGATTATTCCTACCTGGGCGGCGTTGACGAATATCATCGCCATGATGAAACCGTAGAGTGCCTCTTGTATGGCCAGTCCCGGCCCCGTATTGGCAATCAGCTTCCCGGTCAGAGGAACGACCATGGGGCGTCAATGAAATCATCCGTAAAAATACTATGGCACTTCTTCCACGATCGATCGGTCCGGGACACCATGTGCTTTTCTTCGGGTGTTATCGTAATGGTCATTTCTTTTTGCATTAAGAGACGCTGTTGATAGATGAAGTGTTGAGAGAAAAAGAATGCCGACACCGATTGTCTAATGATAAATATATATCTGAATTGGTATTAATATATATAGTACATAAATTAATTTTAAATATATGTCGGTCAATGTAGTCGCAGAAGTTGTGGGCGGCGAAAGCCGAGTGCCCGGTACAGGTCTCTGCCATGTGGCGGAGGACGGGTGCGATTCACATCTTCTAGGCCTTCGGCTTTTTCACATCGTTTTTATGCTTATGAACGGCTCGACAAAAGACTGCCGTACGGATGACTCTCGCGTGTTCCAACGTGATAGAGAATTATTTTTCATGGCCACGGCAAAGAGGAAGAACAGCCCCATTGACCGGGGGCTTAAATGGTTTGTTTAAGAGGTTTGCCGAATGCCTTAGAGCCCGTAGTTCTTTATGTTGAACGCAGGGACGTCCTTGTACAGCTTTGTGCAGTACTCGACGAACTTCGCCTCGTCGTCGGGCAGCGCGGCCAGCTGCTTCTGGCAGTCCTGCAGGACTTCCAGCTGCTTCTTGGTCAGCGGCAGCTCCTTCGCGTTGTAACCGTCGAGGATGATCTTCGCTGCGGTCTCACCGGCGGCCTTGGACCTGAGGTACAGGTTGTTTCCGTTGTCGGCGATTGCCTTTCCGATCATGAAGGCGTGGTCGTATGCGAGGATGTATCCCTCGGGTCCCCTGGTCCTGTCGGTGTACATGTACAAGTCCCTCAGGGTCTTGTCCTGTCCCAGCTGG
>DAMX01000008.1:0-2673 GCA_002497195.1 Methanomassiliicoccaceae archaeon UBA354
TTCCAAGAACATATCATTCTGCGGCTCTATTCCCGAGTTCAATCACAACGAGATAGTGGGCTGGACGGACGACAGGAACAACAACCGTAATTTCGTCCCGGTCGTCCTCTACGACGACAACGCGTCGAAGATGATGAAAAGCATGACCGACACGTCCATAGGCATACTTGTGGACAAGAATCTCGAGACGATCACCCTTCACGTCGAGGGGACCGGAAACCTGGAGAAAAATCTAAAGTGCATAATCCTCGGAGACATCGTCTCGTTGTGCCTCGCGGACCTCCGCAGCACCGACCCGACCACCGAGAAGCCCCTCCGCGATGTCCGCGACCGGGCCGGTGTCCCGCTGTGACTACCAATCCTTTTTTACCGTGCAGCGGTTACAAGGTAACGATATAATGACCGCAGAAGATGCAAAATACATCAGAGAGCAGGTAATGAACCATAACAAGTGGTTCGAGGAGTCTATCCCTATGATAGCGTCCGAGAATCTCATGAGCCCACTGGCCAAAGAGGTGCTCATCTCGGATTTCGCCGACAGGTATGCCGAGGGGCTTCCCGGAAAGCGCTACTATCAGGGAAATATCTATGTGGACAAGGTCGAGACGAAAGCCGTAGAGCTTGCCAAAAAGCTTTTCAATGCTGATTTCGCCGATGTAAGACCGATCTCCGGAACGGTCGCCAACATGGCCGTTCTATTCGCCTTCGCCGAACCCGGCGACACCATCACGACATGTGCTCTGGCCCAGGGGGCCCACATATCCACGTGCGAGTTCGGAGCGTTCGGACAGAGGGCCGTCAACTCGGTCAACTATCCTTTCAACGAAGAGAACATGAACATCGATGTGGACGGGACCATAAAGCTGCTGAAGCAGGTGAAGCCCAAGGTCGCGCAGTTCGGACTGTCCGTCTTCCTGTTCCCGCCGCCCCTGAAGGAGCTGGAGGACACCTTCAACGAAGTCGGTTGCCTGGTCTGGGAAGACTGTGCCCACGTCCTAGGACTCATCGCAGGCGGACAGTTCCACGACCCTCTGAGAGAAGGCGTGAACTTAATCTCGTCCTCCACGCACAAGACGTTCCCCGGTCCCAACCACGGGATGCTGCTCGGATCCAATATGACCGAGGAGCAGGAGAAGAAGCTTCAGAAGGCCGTATTCCCCGGAGTCACATCTAGCCACCACCTACACGCCATGGCGGCGCTGGCCGTGACGCTGGCTGAGATGGAGGTCTTCGCCAAGGATTATGCCGCGCAGGCCTGCAAGAACTCCCGCCAGCTGGGCGAGTCGCTTTACGAGCTCGGGATACCGGTGCTCTGCCCGGACCTGGGATTCACCAGGTCCCATGCCATCGCCGTAGACGTCTCCGAGTTCGGAGGCGGGAAGGAATGCGCACAGCTTCTGGAGGATGCCAACATCATCTGCAACAAGAACATGCTCCCCAGGGATACGAGCTCCGTGCGCCCCTCAGGTCTCAGGTTGGGCGCCCAGGAATTGACCCGTGTCGGCATGAAGGAGAGCGAGATGAAAGAGGTCGCCGAACTCATAGCCCGCGTGGTCAAGAAGAAAGAAGATCCGGCCAAGGTCAAAGAGGACGTCAAGGCGCTGAAGAGGCAGTTCTCGAACATCCAATACTGCTTCAACGCCGGAGAGCCCGCATACGAGTACCGCAAACTCGTACCGTGATCTCTGCACAAATTCCTTACCCGCGCATCGCGCGGGTCGATTCATTTTTTCCGAAATGCTTCACGCTAATATGAATTCCCGACCGCGCATCGCACAGGTCAATCATTTATAACCAGAACTCGATTCCCAATCGGTGGACAGATATGGGATTCATGGACAAAGTATCGGCCGGAATTAAGAACGTTGATAACAAGATAGGATCCGACATCGACGAGAGCAGATATAACTCGAAGATACGCGACCTCCAGAAGGAGATCGACGAAATGAAGTCGAAGCTCGGCGACAGGATCTACCAGGCGTTCCTCAAGGGAGAGGCCTTCGACGGCAAGAAATGCTGCGAGAAAATAAAGGCAAAGTACGAGGAGATCGACAGCACCGAGAAGGAAAAGCAGGAAATGGTCGCCGCAGCCAAGGCCGAGCGCGAGAACAACCGCAAAGAAGCCCAGCAGAAGTAAGGCAGAAACCTTAGTGCTGCCGGGGTTTCCCGGCGGCGTATTCTTTTCCAATTTAGGTATAACTAATTTTATTAACAGGCCGTACATATATCATATGATGGTTTCCGGTAACCGTGAAGATTATCTGATCGAGATACTGCGTCTCACGGAAGGCGAAGGCAGGGCGAAGACCAACGATCTCGCCGATAAGCTGGGAGTTTCTCCGGCAAGCGTATCGGAGATGATAAAGGCCCTTTCCGGCGACGGTTTCGTCACGTATACAAAATATCGCGGCGCGGAGCTGACTCCCGAGGGCCTGAGCTATGCCAAACAGCTTCGGAAGAAACACCACATAATGGAACGCTTCCTGACGGACGTTCTCGACCTGGACAGCGACACGGCTCACATGGAGGCCCATAAGATGGAGCATGTCATCTCGGACGATTCTGCGATCAGGATATGCAGGATCATAGGCACCCCGGTGGACGATGACTGCTCCTGCTGCGAATCGCAATGCAGGGCGGCAACGGGCCTCGGCCGGATAAGCAAGAAATTGA
>DAMX01000008.1:2991-14564 GCA_002497195.1 Methanomassiliicoccaceae archaeon UBA354
GGTCCGAAGGTCGTTACCGTCGGTAACGCGACCTTCGCACTGGATTCTGAGATGGCGTCGTTCGTTTATGTTGAGCCGAGTGATGATTGATGCAGGACGGAATGTTCACCGCGGCCCTTGTCGGGCAACCTAACGTGGGGAAATCATCGTTGTTCACAAGGCTGACGGGAGTCGGAGTCATATCTTCCAACTACGCAGGCACCACCGTAACATTCGAGGAAGCGGTGGTCACCAGAAAGGGAAACAAGGTCAGAATATACGATCTGCCAGGGACTTACGGCATGTCCGGGAACTCCGACGACGAAGAGGTCGTGCTCGAGATGGTCCGGGACCCAGACATCGATTCCGTCATCGTGGTAGCAGATGCCACCAATCTCCAGAGCAGCCTCGTGCTGTGTTTCGAGGTCATAGAACTGGGCCTCCCATTGATACTTGCGGTCAACAAGGCCGATGAGGCCCGCAAGAAATACGATACGGACTACAAGGAGCTGGAACGCATCCTGGACGTCCCTGTCGTACCGGTATCGGCGAAGACGGCGGAAGGAGTGGACGAGCTCGCGGACGCCCTCTGCGAAGGACGCGGAAGGAGGTCGACGTTCCAGGTTAGGTACGAGCCCCATCTGGAGGAAGCCATCGATAACATCATAGGCCATCTCAAGAAGATAAGGTTCGACCAGCGGGGCACGGCCGTAAAACTGATGGAAGGCACAAAGACCTTCATAGAGGGGGTCATGCCAGCGACGGCCGAAATCGCCTCCATCCTCCGCGACAATTTTGAAAGGGAACATAACGAGACATCCGACATCGCGATAGCCAGAGAGAGATATTCGGTTTCGGATGCCATAGTGAGGAAGGTTCAAACAAGGACACAGACCAAGTTCAGCCGCAAGGACAGGCTGTCCGAGATGATGATCACGCCATCAACGGGAATACCGATCCTCATTGCCGTAGGATTGATGCTTTTTGTGACGATGATCTTCCTGGGGTCGCTGCTTGACGAAGCGGTGAGCTATGTCTACGACACCCTCATAGGCAACTCTCTCGCCGATTTCGGCGCAGACAAAGGCGGGGAGATGGGCAGGGCGATCATGCTCGGCATCGACGGGAGCATCAGAGCGATACTTACCCTGGTCATCCCGTACATAATGGTGTTCTACATAATACTGGGCGTACTGGAGGACACAGGCTATCTGCCCAGGGCCGTGGTGCTTGTCGATAGGACGATGCACCATTTCGGCCTTCATGGCGGCGCATTCATACCCATGATCGTGGGACTCGGATGCAACGTCCCGGCCATTATGGCCGTACGGACGATACGTTCCCGTCGCGAGAAGCTCATACTCACGTCCCTGATCGTAATGTGCGTGCCTTGTTCTGCACAGATTGCGATAATATTTGGGATAGTCGGAAAATATTCCGGATTCATTTATGCATTCGCAATATTGGTTGTGCTTCTGGCACTCATGGTGGTCCTGGGTCTCGGACTCAACCGTTTCCTGAAATACGAACCTTCCAATCTGGCGATGGAAATACCCGATCTCTCTGCGCCTTCCCTTAAGAACGTTCTTTTCAAGACCTGGAACCGCATCAAAGACTTCTTTGTGATAGCTTTTCCGCTACTCGTTGTAGGAAGCATATTGCTGGAGATCGCGCTAAGCTACAGTCTCATGGATTTTGTCATCGGACCGCTATCTTTCCTTACGGTCGGGATGCTGGGACTTCCGGCCGCGGTGATACTCGCGTTCATCGTGGGCGTTCTTAGGAAAGAGATGGCCGTGGGGATGCTTGCGATAATCGCGGCAAGCACGGGGATAATGGAGCTCGCATCGTTCATGGGTCCGGAGCAGTTCTTCGTTTTCGGGCTCGTCATGGCAATATATATGCCGTGCCTTGCCACCATAGCGGTAATATGGCGCGAGATGGGATGGAAGGAGACCATTGCGGTATCGGCACTTTCTATCGGCACCGCCATTGCGATCGGAACGCTGGCGAACTGGATCCTGATGGCCTTCTGATCAGCGGTGCGTGAACACGGTCTCTACCTTTTCGGGCGTGACCTTCTCCAGCCTTACGAAGCCGACCCTCTCGAACTGCACAGTGTCGTTCTTCTCTTTCAGCACCGAGTCTTCGGCAAGTCCTTCCAGGGTCGTCCCGTCGGGCATGAGGATCGTCGCAGGTATGCTGCCGCGACATACCCATTGGACGGCGCGGACCCCTGTCTTGAGTATCGACACGTCGTTTCCGTCGTAAGCGGCCGGTGTTCCGTATTTTATGTTGCACAGGTCCTTCAGCCTTATCTCCTTGACATCGGCGAAGATCTTCGAGTCGTCGGCGGAGATGAACACCGTGTTGCTTCCTTCGATGGTATATTTCCGAGTTCCGCGTTCCGGGCGGTCGGGATGCAGCGGCGCGAAACCGCATATCTTTTCTGCGCCCGATATGTCGTATCTCACCGGGTCCTGGACGAAGAAGTATCTGTTCGAAGTCTCGTCGATTATGTCCCGGTTCATGCCATACAGATTGTCCCAGGAGAACTGTATATCCACTGACTTCATTCCGGACTCCACCCAGTACCGCCTGATCGCCTCAGGCCTGATCCCTCTCCTCTCCAGAGCCCTGACGGTCCCGGTCCTCACATCGTCCCAGCCCGAGTACTCCCCATCGCGGATGCACTGCTTGATGATCGATGTCTTCAGGACCGAGTCGGGTATGTTCACCAGTCCATAGTGGTAGTAGTTAGGCTTCTTCCATCCGAAATAGTCGAAGATGTATTCCTGTCTGTTCGTGTTGTTCAGATGGTCTTTTCCGCGTATCACGTGGGTCATTCCCATCAGGTGGTCATCGATCGCCACCGAGAGGTTCATCATGGGATAGGCGCAGTACTTCTCGCCCAAAAGGGGGTGCGGATGATATACGATGCGCAACGCAACGAAATCCCTGACCGCAGGGTTGGGATGTTTCAGATCGGTTTTGACGACCGCAACCGCCTCCCCTTCGCCGTATCCTCCGGACAGCAGCCTGTCGTATCTCTCGAGCTGCACTTCTACCGGAAGCTCCCTGCAGGGGCACGCCTCTCCCTTCTCCTTAAGTCCGCGCCAGTCGTCGCCGTTGCATGTGCAGATGTAAGCCTTCCCCATCTCGATGAGCCTTCTTACATGGTCGTAGTATATCTCGAACCTGTCGGATTGTATGTATGTCTCGTCGATCCTCACGCCAAGCCAATCAAGGTCCTCCGGGATCATCCGGTAGGCGTCCGGGTCTATCTTCTCCGGGTTGGTGTCCTCCATCCTGAGGATCAGTTTCCCCCCGTATCTCTTTACATACTCGTCGTTTAGGACCGAGACCCGGGTGTGGCCTATATGCAGAGGGCCCGAGGGGCCAGGAGCGATGCGCATCACGATTTTGCTGTTGGCATCTTCCAGCGCCGGAAGCTCGTATTTGCGCTCTTTCTTCTCTTTCACGAGCATGGAGGAGTCCATCTTCTCAAGCTCGGACGTCTGGCGCTCGAGCCCCATTGCGTTAACCTCGGAGACAATGGAATCGACAAGTTCCCCTATCTCTGCCGACCTGGAGCGACATTCCGGGAAACCGCCGAGGATCTTTCCCAGAACGGCCTTCGGGTTCGCCTTCCCTTTGAAAAATACAGCGTTCTGAAGCGCGAACTTTTTGATAGTCTCTTCCAGGCTCTCCGATGTCATCGGCCATGAATTCTGATGCTTATATAAATCGTTGACCGCTCGGTCCTCACTTATAATTAATACCTCCGAGATAATCTGCATTCATGACAGTCAAAGAATCGCTCACCGGTCCGTTCGAAAAAATAGAGAGGAATGTGGACCCGGCATCCGGAGAGGTGACGGAGATCCTTGCCAAAGAACAGGCGAAGACTTTCTACTTCACGGGCCTGAACGGCGGCAAGGCCATCGGCAACCGCTTCTCCACCAGAGAGAAGATCGCCGGTGCGCTGGGCATAAAAACGTCGGAGATAGTCGATGCGATGGCGTCCGCTGTAAGCGGTCCCAAACAATACGCCGAGACCAGGGACCCGGCCTTCAGAGAGGTTTCCGTCAAGGTCGACTTAACAGAAATGCCCATTCCGAAATACTATCCGGAGGATGGCGGATGCTACATATCCGCAGGCGTCATAGTCGCTGAATGGAATGGGATAAGGAACGTTTCTTTCCACAGGATGATGATAATGGACCGCGACACGATCGCTGTCCGTCTCGTACCCAGGCATCTTTTCACCATGCACAAGGCTGCAAAAAAAGAAGGAAAGGAGCTTAAGATATCCATTTGCATCGGAGTTCCGGCCGAGGTCCTTCTGGCTGCGGCCACTTCGATGGACTACGGGGCCGACGAGCTCGAGGTGGCCTCCGCTCTGCGCGTTAACGCCGGAAAGTCCCCGCTGGAGGTCGGCAGGTGCGACAACGGCCTTCTTGTGCCGGCTGATACCGACTATGTTCTAGAGGGACGCATAACGCTGGAAGAGACGTCGGAAGGGCCGTTCGTGGACATAACCGGAACATACGACATGGTGAGGCAGCAGCCGATAATCAAGATCGACAAGATCTGGACATGCAGGGACCCGATATTCCATCTTCTGCTTCCGGGAGGATGGGAGCACTTCCTGCTTATGGGGCTCCCCAGGGAGCCGATGATCCTCAGGACCGTAAGGCAGGCCGTACCCAGGGTCAAGGCCGTCCGCCTGACCGAGGGAGGTTGCTGCTGGTTCAACGGGGTCGTGTCGATAGCCAAGAACAAGGAGGGCGACGGTGTCAACGCCATCATGGCCGCATTCACAGGCCATCCCTCGATGAAACAGGTCATCGTCGTCGATGACGATATCGACATCTCCGACGACCGGGAGGTCGAATGGGCCGTGGCAACGAGGATGCAGGCAGATAGGATAATCATGATACCCGGAGCCGCCGGTTCGTCGCTGGACCCAAGCAGCAACGGTACCACGTGGAAGGTCGGCTACGACGCGACTCTTCCGCTGGACGCCGATCCGGCACTGTTCAGGAAGGCGCTTGTGGCCAGGAACTGACGTAGGTCTTAAAATAAGCGGAAGCATACCGAAGAGCATATCCCAATGGGAAAGGTGAACAAATGGCAGTAGAAGATGTCGGGGAGAAGAACAGGAAGCGCAACAACAAGATCATAGGGACTGTGATGTTCCTTGCAGTGCTGGCAGTTACGGTTTTCGCGTTCTTCTACTACCCTAACTGAGTAAATAGTTTAATTTCAACTGTGCCAGGGATTGCGACGGACGATCGTTTCCTCGCGTCCCGGCCCAATACTTACTAAATCTACGGGGACCTTGAGCCCGTCCTCGATCAGCGAAACGTAGGACTTCATCCCCTCGGGCAGAGCGTCGTAACCGTTCTTGACGACCTCTGCAGTATCATCCCATCCTTCCCAGCCCTTCACAGTATTGTATACGGGCTTTGCGGCCTCGAGTTTGGAAAGCGAGGCGGGGAAGTGCTTTACGATCTTGCCGTCTATCTCGTATGCGGTGCATACCTTGACCTCTTTGTATCCGCAGAGCACGTCGATCTTGGTTATGGCTATGGAAGTGAAACCGTTGAGTCTTGCAGAGTGCTCCGCCTGCACGAGGTCCAGCCAGCCGCACCTGCGTCCGCGGCCCGTCACGACGCCGAACTCTCCGCCCAGCTTCTGAAGCGCTTCCTCTTCTTCTCCTTCCATTTCGGTCACCATCGGGCCTTCGCCTACGCGCGTGGTGTAGGCTTTGAGGCACCCGACCACGCTGCCGATTCTCCTGGGAGCGACGCCCGACCCGGTGCAGGCCCCGCCAGCGCATGTCGATGACGACGTAACGTAAGGGTATGTTCCGTGGTCAATATCCAGCATCGCGCCCTGCGCGCCTTCGAAAACAACATTTTTGCCGGCATCGAGCGCCTCGTTGATCAGGACAGAGGTGTCACATACCAGACCGTCGACCATATCGCGCCATCGCATCATTTTTGCGAAGAGCGATTCGTTGCTGCATTGGCATTTTTCAGCATCCATCATTTCGAGGAGGTCTTTTTTGTAGGGGATCAGGAAAGAAATCTTTTCCTTGAGAAGGTCCTCTTCGTAAAGGTCTCCGACCCTGAAACCGATTCGGGATATCTTATCCTGGTATGCGGGACCTATGCCTTTTTTCGTAGTCCCGACCGGTTTGTTGCCACGGTATTTCTCCTCGGCCCCGTCCAGCTTTTTGTGATAGTTCATGATGAGGTGCGCACGGTCAGAGATTTTCAGGTTGGCAATGGTGCCTCCCGCTTCGACGATTCGTTTTATCTCGTCTTCCATCTCTTCCATGTTTATGACCACGCCGTTACCGATAACGGCCGTCTTGTCCGGCCTCAGGACCCCGGATGGAAGCGCCTGGAGCTTGAAGGTCTTGCCATCGATTATGATGGTGTGGCCGGCGTTGTTTCCGCCCTGGAATCTGACAACCATCTCGGCGTCCTCTGCGAGATAGTCCGTGATTTTTCCCTTACCCTCGTCTCCCCACTGTGCGCCTATGATTACTAAACCCGGCAACCTCTCACCAAAACCTCAAGAACGTTCCCCTATAAAATGTCTTATCGGCGCGCGTCGGGGCTGGAAGAACGGTAAACATCGATTATTTCGCTAAGAGGGAGGTCGGTCTTGAAAGATGTCGGGGACATGTGCGTCCTGGATGCTTTTCCGTGCTGGCACAATGCATCGACCATGATTTCTATCTTTGGCGGCGACATTTTTATGTGGGAAGATAATTCGCTCAGATCATAGACGAAAACCTCTGAATCTATCTCCCTTCTCCAAAGTTCCAGCATCTTGCTGCATCTGCGTTCGTCCGCCATCCCTTCGGGAGACATGCCATTGAGGATTTCGGGGTCGTGCAGATTCCCGGTCCAGAACGGGCCGAGACGGTGCATCTCGTCGGGTCTGGAGGAGATGGACCGCTCCATCGTCCTGGTGTCATACCTCATGTATCCCAGTTGAGAGAGGGTCCTGTCTGCCGCCTCGGCCCCCTCCGTCACCCGCACGTAAGTCCTGTAGTAATGGTCAGCTGAGAAAGAAAGCATCGGAGACATTCCGCGGTCGAATTTCGCCAGCTCCCTGGCTATTGTGCACATGAGTATGCGCAATCCCCCTTCGTGGCACATGTATCCCCTCACCGGTTCCGACTGATATCTGCGACGGCATTTGGCGGAATGGGCGCCGGCCAGCGGTGCGGTGTCGGTGGCGGTGATAGCCAATATGCCCTTTCTGCTGCACCCTCTGATCGCAGACTGTATGAAAGGCGCCGGGGACCCGAAAGGGTCCAGGTCCACATATCCGAAAGCGTGCTCCGAGAATAGTATGTGGAGGTCCTTGTTCGACGGAGTGCAGTTTCCTAGGCCGTTAAGTTCGATGTTCTTCCTCACATACTCCATAGAGCCAGGGTTGATGTCGTTTGCCGTGACCTCTGTTCCGGGGACCTCGTTGGCTATGCGCGCCGCGCGCGCTCCGGTGGCAGTCATGGCATCCGCGACGGTTATGCCGGGACTGAGCGAACGCAGGAGCATCACGCTGACGTCACGGTTGAAAGCCATCTGCTCGTTGAAGAAAATCTCTGAATTTTTCTTTCCCGGTCCGCCTGAAGAATGCTCCGAAGGCACCGAGAGAAGGGTGCCCCCTTCCTTGACAACGACATTTTTCGTCATCAGAGGTCTTCACCGTTCATGAGGTGAATGATCTTGTAAGGCAGAAGATTGCGGTTGGTCGGCGTTACTTCGAGGATACGGACATCGTCGCGCCTTCTAATGTCCTGCAGAAGGGGATTCCTTGATTTTTTGTGAAGGGTTATTATCATGGGTTTGCCGGCCTCGAGCGCCTCTTTGACAGCCTCGATGAACGCTGGACATTCGACCTCGAGCTTTCCTACCTCGTCGATCACGATGATGTCGCATTCGAGGCATGCGGATTTTATGGCTTTCACACCTACTTTTTCAAGTGCCTCGATGTCCACTCCGAGCTTCCCCACCATGATGCGGCTCTCCATCTCCGTGCTGGCGAATACTTCGGTCTCGTTTGTCACCAGATTGCGTACTGAACAGCCGGTCTTGCGCCTGCCGTCGTCTATAGGTTCGTTTATCATACCGCCTATCAGGCGGTCGCTGTCGCCCAGCATCTCTATGACGGTTTTCAGCACCTGCGTCTTTCCCGAGCCGGGGAGACCTGTGATGCCGATCTTGATATTTTGAGCCATAATTTCCTTACCCAGAGTACACCTGTATAGCGTTCCTAATATATAGTATATTCACGGTTGGGGCAGATCCTCGATATTGGACACGAACATAAGCGGATATCCAATCTCTGGGTCATAGCGCATTTCTGCTGTGACGGACACTCCCTGTATCCTGATTTTCACAACAACATCTATTTTTTCCCCTGTGAGGGAGAAATATGAATATCTGTCCCTTGACTTGCTGAAAACACCACGGTCTATATGAATGCTGGCACTCTCGACGTAAGGTTGCGAGCATATGCTTTTTTCCATTGCTGCCTCTAGGGCCTGCACGCCCTCTGAGTTGATCGGCGTTCCCACGAACTGGTGGTACACCGTACCCATTTTGATGCCCGCCTCGAACAGCGCCCTTTCCCTTATGGAACAATTGAACCTGCCGGCAGCCAAAGACTCCCTGTCAGTCATCCTGTGGGTGAATGCGCTTCGATTATATTTTTATAGCCTACGACCGAAGTAAGGGTTTATTTACAGAATCGTATAACGGCGCGATGGAAATCACTCTAGAATCCATTCAGCAGCTCAAAAAAGAGAAGAATGCAGTGATACTTGCGCACAATTACACCTTGCCCGAGGTCCAGGACGCGGCAGATTATGTAGGCGATTCCCTTGGCCTATCGCGCAAAGCCGCGGAGACCGAGGCAGAAATGATAGTTTTCTGCGGAGTCAGCTTCATGGGCGAGACGGCTAAGATATTGAACCCCGATAAGAAGGTCCTCATTCCGGAGCCGAGGGCCGGCTGCTCCATGGCGTCGATGTGCACGGCCTCCCAGGTACGTGAAATGAAAAAACTTCATCCCGAGGCCGCGGTCGTGGCATATGTGAACACGACCGCGGAAGTCAAGGCTGAAGCCGATATATGCTGCACATCTTCAAACTCCGTAAAGGCCACCTCTTCCCTGGAGGAGAAGGACATAATCTTCGTTCCCGACATGAACCTGGCCGCCTATACGGCCCGCAAGCTGCCGGAGAAGAACATAATCCCGTTCCACGGGTACTGCTCCGCACATCACGGGATCACCGCATGGCAGATCGTAGACCTTAAGACGCTTCACCCCGGGGCGGACATAGTCAGCCATCCGGAATGCGCATCTGAAGTTCTCGATATCTCCGACTATATAGGGTCAACCGAGAAGATGATCGACTATGTGCGAGAATCCTCGAACAGCGAATTCATAATAGCCACCGAAGTAGGCATGCTCTACAGGCTTGCGAAGGCGCGTCCCGACTCCAAGTTCTATTTCCCTCCCAACGCACTGTGCCAGACTATGAAGATGACAGATCTTCGACTTATCTGCAGGGCACTGACCCAGGAGAAAGAAGAAGTAGTTCTCGACCCCGAGATATCCAGAAGGGCCAGGATACCGGTGGAGAGGATGCTCTCCCTGCGCTGATCAGCGGTACATCATCTCCCAGCCGCCCTTCGGGATGAGCTCCTTCAGCTCCCCATCGTGGAGGTCTGCGGTCTGGAAGGAGAGTTTTATAAGGTGCTTTATGAGGCTCTGGGACGGGACGCCGTCTATGTAGCTCTGTATGACCTTGAATGAGATGAAGCCCTCGTCGGAATCCAATACGAAGCTGCCGTTGTTGATCGTGTTGTTGATCTTGTTGAGTTCGACTGTCAGTTCTTCCCTCTTGCCGGGAGGGACCTGGAACATCAGGCGGCAATAGATGTTAAGGGTCTTGTGTTCGTCGTCGGCGGCAAGGACCATGCCAATGGGCATATCCTCTCCGTTCGCTGTGAGATAAACTACCGGCTCGTCTTCCGAGACCTCGTACTTGTAATCGAAGCTGTCAAGCGCCTTGCAGACAGCATCCTTCACCGACATCGCGCTCCTCCTCCTGAACATTCCGACCACGTACGGTGATGTGCATATGGGTATTTGTTTTTTGACAATTCACGCGATTCCGGGATAAAGACAATATCTCTCCTGCGCATCCGGGTCACGAGGAAGGCCGGATGAAGATGATTTCATGCTGATCCGTGATGAGCCCTATGAGTGCCGACGGCCCCTCAATCCTTTTCATAGTCCGACATGCACATGTAGGAGATGAAATCGCTCAGTTTCATGCCGCTGTCCCATCTCATGATTAAATTGCCGTTGTTCGAAACGTCCATTTTGGGAATGCGTCTGTTCAGCAGACCGCATCTTCCCCTGAGCGGTGTCTCGGAAGGTATCGTGAAAACCCTCCAAGGGTCCCCCCTGACCCCTTTGAGCCTGTATGCGTAGATGGGTATCAGATGAGACTTCTGGCACTCTTCCAGCATCTGGTCTGCCTGTTCGGTAAGCCGGGTGTTCCTGCTGAAATGCATCGTGCTCTCGTTGGAGCTCTTGACCTCGATAGGAAATGAGAAGTCCCATCGGAGGGCAACAAGGTCGACCCCCAGGGAACCAGCCGCCCTAACTACGAGGAAAGGCTCCCTCAGCATCGAGTTGTAGGCTTCAGCCTCGATATCGTCGCAGGTCTTCACCATCTTGGCAATGATCTTCGGGTCCCCTGAAAGTAGGTATTTCAGCTCTCTTTCGTAGATGTCGCCCGGAGGGGCCATGAAGTAAAAGTGCGTAAGGTGTTTATAAATCGGACCATGGGATGGCCGAAAGTGCCGAAACTGTCAGGGAGACAGTCTCGATACGTCCCTGGGGAAAAGGATCGCCTCCCTTATGTTGGGAAGGTCGAGCATCTTCACCAGCAGCCTTTCCGTTCCGATCCCCCATCCGCCGTGCGAAGGCATCCCGTATCTGAAAGCTTCGAGGTAGAATTCGAAATCCTTTGGGTCGAGTCCTTTCTTTTCCATCCTTTCGATCAAACGGTCGATGCGGTGCTCCCTCTGCCCGCCCGAAGAGATCTCCTGCCCTCTGTAGTCCAGGTCGAAGGAGTATGAGTAGGAGGTCCCGTCCTTCTCCATGATGTAGAACGGTTTTGCATCCTCAGGATACTCGCAAATGAAATAGAGGTCGAATCCTTTCGATGACATCCGGTCTCCGACGATCTTCTCACCCTCGGTACCAAGGTCTTCTCCGTCTTTGATGTCTAGCCCGCCCTCGCGCACTATCCCGAGGCACTCCTTATAGGTAAGGCGGGGATACGGTAAAGCAGGTACGTTGATGTCCTTGCCGAGTGCCGCAAGCTGTTCAGCACCCCTGTCTTTGATACCCCTCAGAACGAAATCCACGATATTTTCGATCATGGACATGACGTCCTCCTCTGATGATATCCAAGACATCTCGCCGTCGAAAGATACGAATTCCGTCACGTGCCTGTTGGTGTTGGAGTTCTCGGCACGGAATGC
>DAMX01000008.1:14750-15137 GCA_002497195.1 Methanomassiliicoccaceae archaeon UBA354
GTTGGAGTTCTCGGCACGGAATGCGGGAGATATCTCGTAAACACGGTCGAGCCCCGTCGACATAAGGATCTGTTTGTAAAGTTGCGGACTTTGCGCGAGATATGCTTCCCTTCCAAAATAATCGACTTTGAAGAGGGTCGCGCCGCCCTCGGCCCCCGAGGAGTTGATCTTCGGGGTGGAGACCTGTACGAATCCATTCTCCCTGCACGCTTCTGCGATCAGCCCGAACATAATCGACTTGAGCTCGAATATGGCCTTGATCTCAGGTTTGCGGAGGTCCATGAACCTGTGGTTCAGACGGGTATCCATTTCAACATTGACCTTGTCTACCACACCCATAGGGAGAGGCACGGCCGCCTCGGACACGATCTCTGCGGAAGTGGGTAT
>DAMX01000008.1:15365-15531 GCA_002497195.1 Methanomassiliicoccaceae archaeon UBA354
CACGATCTCTGCGGAAGTGGGTATTATCTCGAATCCAAGAGCAGTCTGGTTGCTCTCTTTCACCTCGCCCGTCACCGAAACCGCCGACTCCCTGGAAAGTGTTGTCAGCATCTCGAAAAGCCCCGGTTCGATCTTTTTCTTGGGCATGGTCACCTGCACCGTGCCG
>DAMX01000023.1:0-3041 GCA_002497195.1 Methanomassiliicoccaceae archaeon UBA354
ATCCCGAGTATGCTCGTTCCGTCGGCGGATGCCATCCCGGCAACGATGGCCAATACTATCATTCCGAGAACATCGTCGATGACGGCTGCACCAACTATTATGCGTGCTTCCTTGGTGTCGGAAGCGCGCATATCCATTATGACCTTGGCCGTCACTCCCACGCTGGTAGCGACCATGGCCGCGGCCATGTACATCGCATGGGTCGTGTTGTAGTCGTAAAAGTAGATGGTCATCCCCGCGGCAAAGGGCAATACCACACCGAGTACCGCGACGGTCAATGCCGCCTTGCCCACAGACATCAGCTCGCATACGCGGGTCTCGAGCCCGACGGAGAAAAGCAGGAACATGGCCCCTATTTCGGCCACGAGGTACAGGAACTGATAGTTGAAGGATCCTTCGAAGCCGTTGAACGATACTTCCACGCCCAACATACCCAGGAAGCTGCCGTTGCTCAGAATCCCGGAAAATGCCGACCCGTCCCATATGATGTTCACCAGGATTATCCCGACGAGTATCTCGCCGATCAGCCCCGGAACCCCGAAACGCTCAAAAATCTCGGACCCGATAACGGCCAGGACATAAAGGACGACCAACATCACGAGGATGGAAAGCAATTCCATACCCACAAAAAGCGAAAACTGGTATATTATAATTAAGGGGTTTGACAGGCATTCAGTAGAAGCTGTGGATCGACTCCGATGGCCCGTTTCCAAAAACGAAAGAAACCAGCGGCCTTAGGGAATGCGGTTCCGGGACTTCTTCGGCATCGAAGGCTTTGTTCTCTTCAGCCTCGGGCGCGGATATCATCTCGATCAGCATTCTGACCATTTCGTTGACCTCATCCTCGTCCTCCGATGTGAGTGTGTGCCTCGCTTCCGGGAGGGCCTCTTCTCTGTGCGCCGTCTCGGAAACCGCGGCGGATAGGGCGTTTGCGGCCCTTGCGGCCTCTTCGATCATCGGCTCAACGTCGATCGACACGAGGGGTTCCGCCTCCCCGTTCTCCGGTTCTGCGGTCATCCGAACTTCGATGCCGTCCGCGATATCGATCATATGTGCCAGATTGTCCCTCTCGCGGTCGATTACGACGCACAGTTCTTCCATATGGTCGTCGGGGACCTCTGCTTCCTTCAAAGACGACACGTCCAGATACTCCGCCTCGTCGACGGCCATTCCGGCGACGGTGAGCTTCATTATACCTCCGACCTCATCCTCGATCTCGACGTACTCCGGCATCTGCGAGATGGTACTGGCCTCCTGGACCGTCGCCCTGGGCTCGCGTCTGACCGGTTCGGTTATGGGAGGCAGGAAATCGTATCCCGCGTAATCGGAATATTCGAGAAGGGAGGTTGTGCGCATCACGGCAGCGGACGATGTGTCGGCCAGCTGTGCGACGCATTCAGCGCTGGACGATATGACTTCTTCCTCTGCTGCCACGACATCCGAGATGGGTTCGATGCCTTCGGCATACAGTCCGGAGGGGAGTTGCGCCATCACAGCGATTGCCGACTCCTCCGTACCCTCGAGGGCCGCCTCCATCTCCTGCTCGGAAACCTGTGCAGGCTCGGGAAGCATGAGCATCGCGGGGGGCGCTGAAACGGCGATGAGAATTGGGGATGAGGGGAGGGAGATAACCGACGGCGGTGCCATCAGAACAGGAACCTCTGCGAATTCGACGGTTGTTTCAGCCGCTGCTTCTTCGACTTCGGGTGCGTCGGTCTCTTCTTTCGGCACATGGCGGGCAGCCGGAAGGCGCTCCGCATGGGCGGGAGCTGGCGGAAGGCGTTCCACATCCGCCACCGGGCCGTCTCTGTCGGTTTCGCAGTCGGCCAAGGGCGATTCGTGCTCCACCTCTATTTGGAATTCCTCCTCGAAGCGGATGATATCAGGGGAATTGATTTCGGGCACCGACTCCGAGGACGATGTCATTGCCGTCTGCGCGACGGGCGCCGAATAGGAGATCATGTCGGATTCCTCTTTCGCCACGACGACCTCTTCGAAGTCGGACTTGCTGAATTTGATCTCGGGGAGTGCATTGCTGAACACGAGGCTGGGCTCCTCGATTCTGCCGAATACAGGCTTGGGAGCCTGTTTTGAGGGCAAAGACTGAGCATTACGGAGCCCTCCGAGGAACCTTCCCCCGGCCTTGTCGGCCTTGGGCTCGTCAAAATCGATGAAGGGATCGTCGCTGGAAGACGAAATGTAAACATCCGTTCCGGCACCGAGGCTGTACTTCACGTACCCATTGCCTTCGAAGCTCCTCGCCGACCTTTCTGAAGAGGGCCTCTTGTAGTCTCGCCCGCCGTCGGACCCTTCGTTTCCTTCTTCGACCTCCCCTCTGTTTCTGCCAAAGAGGCGGCGCTTTAAAGACACCTTTAGAGTGCTACCGCTGCTTCTGCCTGAGTCGATACCCATGCCTATCCCATCCGCTTTTCAATATGCTTTACGCAATATAAAAAAGTATAGACCGGTGCTTAATTCGTCAGCTTTTTACGAATTTCACATAGTCCGCTTTAGCTACGGATTGTATCTCTCTTAGTATCGACTTGATGTCGCCCGCTTCTCCGGACATAACCATGACCTCGAGGCACTTGCGGTTCAGAAGATGGGAGTGCATCTGGGTCTTTATCGACCCTTCGTGTCTTGCCTGTATGAGGCTCATCCATGGATCGGCATGGTCTCCCCTGACTATTATCAAAACCCCTTCCACGAAGCCGCTCAGCTCCTCGATCTCTTTGACCTTGGAACCTGCCGCTTTTATCGACAGACGGACGGCCTCGCTGCGCCCGGCGAGAGAGTATGCTTCCTGTATCGCTTCCAGTGTCCCCATGCTCTCCTCGTCCAGCGAAACGCTGATTATCGCCATGGAATATGGACGGAGGATGGAGTTATTAACTTTATCCCGGGATGATAATAGCTTACCTTTTTTACGGCTTGTCGTACATAGGTCAGTTTTTTATAATGCGTAATACTCACGATAACTTATGTTCGCAGACGCCGAGCCGATAGAGTGGGCAGGGCTTTTTCTCATTCTGATCGTACTC
>DAMX01000023.1:3231-3421 GCA_002497195.1 Methanomassiliicoccaceae archaeon UBA354
CATTCTGATCGTACTCCTCGCATTGGACATCTTTGTCATCAACCGCGGCTCCAAGCACATAACCACGAAATCCGCACTGCTTCAGACAGCTGGATGGATCGCCATCGCGATGGTCTTCGGCGTTTACATCTGGATGACGCGCGGAGCGACCGTGGGGATGGAGTTCTACGCGGGTTATGTCATCGAGGAG
>DAMX01000023.1:3687-6174 GCA_002497195.1 Methanomassiliicoccaceae archaeon UBA354
GAGGCCCTGAGCGTCGACAACATGTTCGTGTTCATCCTGCTGTTCGCGATGTTCGCGATACCGGACGACTATCAGCACAAAGCGCTCTTCTACGGCGTGATAGGAGCCATATTGTTCCGCCTGGTCTTCATATTCGCAGGGTCCGAGCTCCTGCTCAGGTTCCACTTCGTAATGTATATCTTCGGCATATTCCTGATATACGCCGCCATCAAGACAATGGTAAGCAAGGAGGGCGGAGGGTCCGGCAACAAGATTGCCACAGTGCTATCCAGGCACTTGAACGTCTCTCCGGATCTGGACGGGGACAAGTTCTTCACCCACAGGGATGGCGTGCGCTTGGTCACGCCGCTGTTGCTGTGCGTCATCGTGATCGAGTTCACCGACCTGGTATTCGCCATCGACTCGATACCTGCGGTCTTAGGAATAACGACCAACAAATTCGTAGTCTACTCGTCCAACATATTCGCGGTACTGGGACTCAGGTCGCTCTACTTCGCCATAAGGGGATCGCTGACGCACCTTAAGTACCTGAAGTACGGCCTGGGCGTCATCCTCACATTCGTGGGCATCAAGATGCTGATCGTGGACTATTATGAGTTCGACATCGTACAGTCCCTTTCGCTCATACTCTCAGTACTGGCCGTTACGGTTGCCGTATCGATAATATCAGGCAAGAGGGAGAAGGGAAAAGAAGGGACGGTCTGAGCCTCGACGTGCGCCGTTTGACTGAACGTTCAGATGCGCCCGTGATCCGATTCGTACCTGTATCTCTTGGGGAGCACGAAAAGTTCGCCGTCTTTGTCGAATCCCACCGATGCGGACACGCCGTACACGTCTTCGATGAGTTCGGCAGTTATGACCTCCTTGGGAGGGCCGATGTCCACTATGTTCCCTTCCTTCATGATGATGCAGAGGTCGCAGTACCTTGCCATGAGGGATATGTCGTGCTCGGCCACCAGGATCGACATGTCTTTCCTGACCATGGCGTTGAGATATTCCATCACCTCGAGCTTGTACTTCATGTCCAGATGGGAGGTGGGCTCGTCGACCAGCATCAGCCTGGGCTCCTGAACGTACGCCTTGGCTATCAGCACCCTCTGCATCTCTCCGCTGGACAGCATGTTGAGCTGATTGTCCTGAAGCCTCTTCACTCCGAACTTCTCCATGGTCTCCATCACGAATGACTCGTCATTCTCGGTCTCCCACCATATGTTCTTCATGAACGGATAACGTCCCATCATAACCGTCTCGTAAACAGTCAGGCCGAAGTTGTTCCTCAGTTGGGCAGGGACGTTGGCCACGCTCCTCGCCAGCTCCGAGGGCGTCTTCTTGAGCACCGACACTCCGTCTATGAGAATGTCTCCGGAAGAAAGGCTATGGAGCTTGTTTATACACTTCATCATGGTGGATTTGCCGCACCCGTTAGGTCCGATCAGACCCACGAGCTTGCCCGTGTCTATACTGAAAGACACGTCTTTCACCGCATGGAACCCGTTGTCGTAATATTTGTTGAGCTTCCTAAGCTCCAGAAGGGGCGTGCCTTCAGTCACCGTACATCCTCCCTTTCTTCACGATAAGATAAATGAACACCGGCGCTCCGATGATGGTCGTTATAGCGCCCACGGGAAGCTCGACCGGGGCGATGAGCATCTTCGACAGGAAATCGGCCGCCATCATTAGCAGGCCGCCCAGGGCTATGGATGACGGCATGACGAGCCTGTGGTCCCCGCCCAGGATCATGCGGCATAGATGGGGGACCACCAGTCCCACGAAACCTATCGTTCCGACGAACGCCACGCACACGGCCGTGAGAACGGACGCGAGTATCAGCATCGCCCTGTTGAACTTCCTGACGTCGAGGCCCATCTCCTGTGCCTGGTCCTCGCCCAGAAGGACGAGGTTGAACTCCTTCGCCCATATCAGAGGTATGAGCGCCAGCAGAATGGCGGGGATGAGCACCAGCCATATGTTCCCCCAGTCGATGCTTGTGAAACTACCGAACAGCCATGTCATGGCGCTGTGTATCTTGTCACCGGCGCTGTACAGCAACAGCGTCTGAACGGCTCCGAACCCTAGGCCGACTATCACTCCCGCCAGAACATAATTCGTGGAAGACCCGCCTGCCTTCTCCGCTATCAGCATGGTCGCCCCGAAAGCGATCAACCCTCCCGCCATTGCCATCAACGGCAACGAATACGTCACAGTGCTGAACAGCCCGAAGAACGTGAAGCCGGTGGAGATCGTTGCGACCGCGAAAGTGCCCGCACCGGCAGATACTCCCATTATGTACGGGTCCACGAGAGGATTCCTTATTATCGCCTGGTACACGGCACCTGCCATCGACAGGCCGATACCGACCGCGAACGCCGCCAGCGCCCTCGGTAGCCTGGACCCGAATATTATGGTCTCGTCGCCCGTGAGGCCCTGCCCGCCCTTGGATATGGCGGACCCCAAGAGGCCGAATGCCTCTGTCAGAGAATAATCTCC
>DAMX01000010.1:0-2635 GCA_002497195.1 Methanomassiliicoccaceae archaeon UBA354
GTGGCGCGCCACTTCTGCTTCGAGACGATCAGACTGTCGCCAGGCTCTATCATGAGTGTGTGGTGCTGGCCTATGTCCTGGGGCCCCGACTCGATGATGCCCAGCAGCTTCAGCCTGAGGTCCTCCTCCGAGAAATCTACCTTCTCGATCCTTACCCCCAGGGTCATCCGTTTCTTCTCGGTACGCTCTGCGCGTATCTTGTCTGCGGCCTTCTCCTCTCTCCGGGTGGTCGAGGCTGTTACCGTATCGCCCTCCTCCAAAACGTTGTACAGATGCCAGAGGTCCTCGTCCGTCTCAGGCATCACCTTTATGCCGTTCGACTGCTGGTCGCGCCCGATTATCCGCATGATTGGCCGATTGCGTCCTCGGATAATCATCTTTCGTTTAATGGCGGGTCATATGTCCATAATCAGACAAGGTTGGTTCTGGTGTGTAACACGAAAATGGAAGACATTATATATGGAACGGAAATGTGATTAATCTCCGATGGCACGCGGTTATTTGGTCCTTGAGGACGGAACTGTTTATGAAGGCAGCCTTTTTGGATATCGCTCGTCCGCCGACGGCGAGGTGGTCTTCGGAACCGGCATGAGCGGATATCAGGAGAGTCTCACAGACCCTTCCTTCCGCGGACAGATCCTTGTTATGACCTATCCTCTGGCCGGAGACTACGGAATTGTAGACGGATATTCTCAGTCCGGCCATGTGCACGTGAGGGGACTAGTGGTAAGGGAGAACTGCACCGAGCCTACCGACATGTACGGCGGCAGGACCCTTGACTCTTTCCTCAAGGAGAACAAGGTGCCGGGGATCTCCGGCATTGACACCCGCGACCTGGTCATAAAGCTCAGGGACTCCGGCTCCATGAAGGGTGCCATCACGGATTCGGACGTTCCCCCCGAGGAAACACTGAAAAAACTGAGAAAAATGCCTCTTCCAATGGCGGGCAACCTGGTCGGAGAGGTCTCCTGCAAAGAGATTTCGGTCTCCGATACCGGCAAGGACCTTACCGTGGGCGTTATAGACTGCGGCACGAAGTCCGCCATCATAGACGACCTCTCATCACGTTTCAACGTCATAGTATTCCCCTATGACACGCCTGCCGACGTAATATTGGGGTACAGGCCGCACGGTATAATGATCACGAACGGTCCCGGGAACCCTTCGCATAAAAGCATACTTGATACGGTCGTCAAGACGGAGAAAGAGCTGGCTTCCCGCCTGCCCATGTACGGCATCTGCTTCGGAAGTCAGACTCTGGCTCTTGCCATGGGAGGAAGTACTTACAAGATGAAATTCGGCCACCGCGGAAACAACCAGCCGGTCAAATTCGAGGACCGGGTGTACATAACTTCCCAGAACCACGGCTACGCCGTGGACACCGATTCTCTGGAAGGCACCGGCCTGTTCGCGAACCAGGTCAACGTAAACGACGGAACGGTGGAGGGGTGCAGGCACAGGGACCTTCCCATCTTCTCCACGCAGTATCATCCGGAGGCCAAGCCTGGCCCCGCCGACACGCTTTTCCTTTTCGAGAGGTTCGGAAAGGTCATGAGGGAGGGGAGGCTGTGAGGAAGGACTTCAAGAAGCTGATGGTCATAGGCTCCGGCCCCATCGTAATAGGGCAGGCGGCGGAGTTCGACTTTTCGGGCTCCCAGGCGTGCCGTGCCCTCCGCGCAGAAGGATACAAGACTGTGCTTGTGAATTCCAACCCCGCCACCATCCAGACGGACACCGACATGGCCGACAGCGTATACATCGAGCCGCTGAACGCCGAGACGGTCGCCGCCATAATCGAAAAAGAGGGCGTTGACGGCGTCCTGTCCGGAATGGGCGGACAGACTGCGCTGAACATATGCTCGGAGCTATACGACAACGGCTCGCTGGCCAGACTGGGCTGCGAACTTGTGGGGACCCAGCCCGATGCCATCGCCATGTCGGAAGACAGGGAACTGTTCAAGGAGGCCATGGAGAGGATCGGCGAACCCGTGCCTATCAGCCGCAGCGTGAACTCGGTGACCCAAGCCATCGAGGCCGCGAACATAATCGGAAGCTATCCCGTGCTGGTCCGCCCGGCCTATACCTTGGGGGGCACCGGCGGAGGAGTTGCCTACGACGAGGACGAGCTGGTGGATATCTGCGCCCGCGGACTTGCTTACTCGCGCATACACCAGGTCCTGATCGAGGAAAGCGTCCTCGGATGGAAGGAGCTCGAATACGAGGTCATGAGGGACTCCAAGGATAACTGCATAATCATCTGCGAGATGGAGAACCTGGACGCGATGGGGATACACACGGGAGAAAGCATAGTGTGCGCGCCCCTGCTGACGGTCTCGGACCGCGACCACCAACGCCTCAGAACGGCGGCGATCAATGTCATCCGGACCCTGGGCATAGAGGGCGGATGCAACGTACAGTTCGCATTCAATCCCGCCAACGGAGACTACCGCCTGATCGAAGTCAATCCCCGCGTATCGCGCTCTTCGGCTCTGGCGTCCAAAGCGACGGGATATCCCATCGCAAGAGTTGCCACCAAGATAGCGGTTGGATACACTCTCGACGAGATACCGAACGATATCACCGGCACGACTTTCGCCGCCTTCGAGCCTTCGATCGACTACGTCGTCGTGAAGAT
>DAMX01000009.1:0-471 GCA_002497195.1 Methanomassiliicoccaceae archaeon UBA354
GGGGGGCGATCGAAGGCCTCAGCGATGAAATGCTGGCCAAGGTGGGCGTCGTATCCCTGTCTTCGACCCTGGCCACCAACTCCGTAGTCGAGGGGAGGGGATGCCGCGTAGGGCTCGTGGCCATAGGCCACGATTTCAATTCCAGGTACCATGCCAACGAGGAGGTCGTCATCAGCGGAAGGCACGACCTCTGGGGCAGGGAGACGGAACCCCTGGATGCGGAGGCGGCGGAGAAATTCCTCAGAAGCGTGAAGGGGAAGGTAGACGGCCTTGCAATATCCGGATATCTGGGCATCCGCAACCCCGAGCATGAGATAAAGGTCAGAGAGATGGCCTATGAGATACTCGGCGTGCGTGCCGTGTGCGGCCACGAACTCTCTTCAACACTCGGCTTCGACGACAGGACAACCACCTGCATAATGAACGCCAGGCTCATACCTGTCATCGACGAGCTCATCGTGGCCATGAAAC
>DAMX01000009.1:653-5231 GCA_002497195.1 Methanomassiliicoccaceae archaeon UBA354
GGCCGAGAGGAACATACTCGCCCCCCTGATGGTGGTGAAGGGAGACGGCTCGATGATGGGGGAGTCCGAGGCATCCATAAGACCCATCGAAACGATACTCTCAGGACCAGCCTCAAGTCTCATAGGCGCCAGGAAGCTCACCGGGATCGACGACGCGATCGTAGTCGACATTGGTGGCACAACGACGGACATAGGGATCCTGAGGGACGGACGCCCCGACATCGTGGAATACGGAGCGATCCTGGGAGGAATGAGGACCCATGTCAAGGCCGCGGACATTTCGACAGTAGGCCTCGGAGGGGACAGTCATATCGTAATCCTCGACTCCGGCATCAGGATATCGACCGTGCGCTGCATACCCTTATGCTTCGCGGCAAGGAAATGGCCTGAAATAACAAAAACGCTGAGATCGGTCTCCACCAAGGGACCCATGTTACGCAGCGAGTTCAAGGATGATACCAGAAACTATCAGGAGACCGATTTCTTCATCAAAATCAGGGACAACAAAAACAACGTAGATCTAAGCGTCGAGGAGAAGATGTTTCTCGACTTCCTCAAAAATGGTCCCCACAACCTCGCACAGGCTTCCAGGTTCCTCCAGGTCCATCCGCTGGGATTCAAAGTAGACCGCCTGGAAAACATCGGCCTGGTTCATAGGATAGGATTGACCCCCACAGATATGCTCTGCGCAGCAGGGGACTATAACGAGTTCGATCCGGAACCGGCAAAGCTGGCGATCAGGCATTTCAGCCTGGCTTACGGCGTATCGGAAGAAAAGATAATATCAATTTCGAAAAAACTCGTTACCGAAAAGATGGCCACCGAGATAATGGGAAAGGTGCTGGACTCCGACATAGGCTCCCGTGAAATGGGGGAGGCGGGGCGTCACCTTCTCACGACGGCGATTTCACGCGAGCAACGTAAAGATTTCAGCTGCACCATAAGGCTCAGCAAACCGATCATCGGCATAGGTGCACCCGCCGGTGCATACCTTCCCGAGGTGGCCAGGCGTCTGGGGACCGATTTCGTTCTCCCAAGATATTCTGACGTCGGTAACGCCGTCGGTGCGGTCACGGGCGGCATAATCGAACGCGAGGAGATACTCATCAAGCCCAACATTGAGAACATGACCGGAGATATCCCATGCACGGTGTTCGCCAAATTCGGACGCTTCCTGAAGGACAGCATATCCGAGGGGATAGAGTTCGCCAGAAAGCAAGGGATCGAATACGTGAGGGAAATGGCGCTCAAAGACGGTGCTGAGGACATCGTCGTTTCGGACGACGTCAAGATCAGCAAGATACGTGCCAAGAACATGCCCAGCGAGTTCGTGGTGATCGACGTGACGGTGACCGTCACGGCGGCCGGGAAGCCCAAGATGTTCGAGGCGTGATCAGAGGACGTGGAACTCCTTCATGCTGCGGACGCCCAGCTTCTCGCCGCGTCCAACGCGTATCGCCCCGACCGCGATATTGGCTCCCTGGACGGTGGTCATGAAGGGTATCTCCAGTTCGACCGCGAGCCTGCGCATCGTGTATCCGTCACGCCTGGAACCCGATTTCATGGCAGGCGTGTTGATGATCAGGTTGATCTTGCCGTCCCTCATTAGGCCGATAGCATTCGGCTTGAGCTTCTCGTCCAGTTTGAAAACCGTGGTGGTGTCGACTCCGTTCTCCCTGAGGTAAGTCGACGTTCCCTTTGTCGCGTATATCGTGAACCCCATATCTTTCAGGCCACGTGCGGCATCCAGGATCCTGGGTTTGTCCTGGTCGTTCACTGTGATGTATACTCCTCCGGACATCGGAAGCTTGTTTCCCGCAGCGATCAGGGCCTTATAGCACGCGGTGTGGAAGTCCTCGTCAATGCCCATGACCTCACCGGTGCTCTTCATCTCCGGCGTAAGGATGGAATCAACGCCGGGCAGCTTAAGGAACGGGAACACGGACGCCTTGACAGCGAAGTGGTCGATAGACCTGTAACCGGAAAGCCCGAAGTCCTTCAGCTTCTTGCCGAGCATGATCTTCGTGGCGACCTTGGCCAGCGGGACGCCGGTCGACTTCGATATGAACGGGACCGTTCTGGAGGCGCGGGGGTTGGCCTCGATCATGTAGATCTCGTCGTCCTTGACGGCCAGCTGTAGGTTCATCAAACCTTTGATGTGAAGTGCCAGCGCAACTTTTTCTGATATTTCCACTATTCCGTCGATAGTCTTCTTGCTCAGAGTGAACGGAGGCATCACCATCGTTGCGTCCCCCGAGTGGCACCCTGCGTATTCGACATGCTCCATTATGCCGCCGATGTAGACGTCCTCGCCGTCGCTGAGAACATCTATGTCGATCTCGATCGCTTCGGTGAGGTACTTGTCTATCAGTATCGGGTGGTGCCTGGAGACTTTGACGGCGGTTTCCACATATGTCCTCAGCTCATCTTCCGAGTAGACGATCTCCATCGCCCTTCCTCCGAGGACATACGAGGGCCTTACAAGCACCGGGTATCCGATCTCGGAGGCGATGATCCGAGCCTCTTCGAAGGAATAGCCTGTGCCCGAGCGGGGCTGGAGTATCTCCAGCTGGTCCATCAGTTTAGAGAACCTCCTCCTGTCCTCCGCGATGTCCATGTCGTCGGGGCTGGTACCGAGGACCTTTGTCTTCGTACCCTTCAGGGCCTTCTCCAGGTCGACGGCGAGGTTGACGCTGGTCTGTCCTCCGAACTGCACTATCACGCCGTCCGCCTGCTCTTCCTCGATGATGTCCAGCACGTCTTCGAGTGTCAGAGGTTCGAAGTAGAGGCGATCGGAGACGTCGTAGTCTGTGGAAACGGTCTCGGGGTTGTTGTTAATGATGACGGCATCGACGCCTTCCTCCTGCAACGCGAACACTCCGTGCACGCAGCAGTAGTCGAACTCGATACCCTGTCCGATCCTTATCGGGCCTCCCCCAATCACGATGACCCTTTTCTTGTTTTCATCCCTGAAGGTCTCGGAGGACCTTCCGTAAGTCGAATAGAAATACGGTGTGACGGCGGCGAACTCCGCGGCGCATGTGTCGACCATCTTGTATACGGCCTTGATGCCGTCGGCCTTGCGGTCCTCCCGGAACTTCAGCTCGTCGGTCTTAGTAAGCTCTGCGATGACCGGGTCGGCGAAGCCCATCTCCTTCGCCTCCCTGATGAGCTCCCGGTCGCCGGGGTTCTTCCTGAGGCGTTCCTCCATCCTAACGATGTTCCTGATCTTTATTATGAAGTAGCGGTCCCAGGCGGTCAGTTTAGCTATCCTTTCGACGGTCCATCCTTTCCTCAGGGCCTCGCCGATTGCGAATATGCGTATGTCGGTCGCATTCTCCAGCTCTTCTTCCATCTGTTCTTCGGTCAGGTCGACGGGGTCCAGTCCCCTCACGCCTATCTCGAGGGACCTGAGGCCCTTCAGCAGGGCCTCTTCGAACGTGCGCCCTATGGACATTATCTCGCCCGTGCTCTTCATCTGTGTCCCCAGATGGCGGTCCACGGTGCGGAACTTGTCAAAGGGCCAGCGCGGGATCTTCACGACGACGTAGTCGATCGAAGGCTCGAAAGCGGCGAAGGTTGTGCCGGTGATATCGTTGGGGATCTCGTCAAGGGTATATCCCACCGCGATCTTGGTGGCTACCCTTGCTATGGGATATCCCGTCGCTTTGGAGGCCAGCGCTGACGAGCGTGATACGCGGGGATTGACCTCTATGAGGCGGTAGTCTCCATTGGCGGGGTTGAAGGCGAACTGTACGTTGCATCCGCCCTCTATGCCAAGGGTCCGGATCACCTTGATGGCCGCCGTCCTGAGGCGCTGGTGGTCGAAATCCGAGACCGTCAGCAGGGGCGCGCACACTATGCTCTCTCCCGTGTGTATCCCCATCGCGTCCAGGTTCTCCATTTCGCAGATGATTATGCAGTTGTCCTTGGAGTCCCTCATGACCTCGTATTCGAGCTCCTTCCATCCGAGGACGCTCTCTTCTATCAAGACCTGATGTATGCGCGAGTATGCCAGTCCGCGGGCACAGATGTCCACGAGCTCGTCCTCGTCGTAGGCCACTCCTCCGCCTGTCCCTCCCAGGGTATAGGCGGGGCGGACCAGCACGGGATAGCTTCCGATCAGGTTCGCGGCCTCGATGGCCTCGGTCACGGAGTTCACGCTGCGGCTGATCGGCACGGGTTCGCCGATCTTTTCCATGGCCTCCTTGAACAGCTCCCTGTCTTCCGACATGGCGATGGCGTCAGGCTGCGTCCCTACCAGTTCGCAGCCAAGTCTGGCCAGCGAGCCGTTGTCGTATAGCTCGGAGCATATGTTCAGCGCCGTCTGTCCGCCCATTCCGGAAAGGACGCCGTCCACGCACTCCTTTTCGATGATGGCGGCGACCGTCTCGGCGTTCAGCGGCTCGATGTACACGCTGTCGGCCATGTCCGTGTCGGTCTGGATCGTGGCGGGGTTGGAGTTCACAAGCACGGTCTTATACCCTTCCGCGCGGAGTGCGCGACACGCCTGCGAGCCCGAAAAGTCGAACTCCGCCGCCTGTCCTATGACGATGGGGCCGGAGCCGATGACCATGA
>DAMX01000009.1:5436-6217 GCA_002497195.1 Methanomassiliicoccaceae archaeon UBA354
ATGACGATGGGGCCGGAGCCGATGACCATCACTTTCTTGAAGTCCTTCCTCATAGCCTCGCCTCCCTCATGACCTTGCCGAACCTGTCGAACAGGAACAGCGTGTCGGCGGGACCGGGCTTCGCCTCGGGATGGTACTGTGTGGAGAAGACAGGCAGGTCCCTATGCCTGCACCCCTCCACCGTTCCGTCGTTAACGTTGATCTGGTCCGCGATAAGGCCGGTACCGTCCAGGGAATCCGCGTCCACGGCGTAGCCGTGATTCTGGGAAGTGATGTACACGCGGTCCTCGAATTTGACCGGCTGGTTGTTGCCGCGGTGGCCGAATTTCATTTTGTACGTCCGGGCACCCATAGCAAGAGCCAGGGTCTGGCTTCCGAAGCATATGCCGTACATGGGCAGGCGGGAAACGAGGTCCTTCTCCGTCTTGACGACGGTATCGAGTATGCTTTTATGGGAAGGGTTACCGGGACCGTTCGTGACCATGATCCCGTCCGGCCTGTATTCCAATATGACGTCGGCAGGCGTATCGTACGGGAATATGATGACGTTGAAGCGTGACGAGAGATCGTCGATGATGGCCGATTTCGTGCCGCAGTCGATCACGCCCACGGTGAGGTCCTTGCCGGTGTCGGAGACCGAGATCTCCTTGCAGGAGACCTCGCCCACCAGGTTGCCGGCCATGGGAAGAGGCATCTTTTTGAGTTTCTTCAGTGTTTCATCCGGGGGCACGTCCGAATCGGTGATGGCGCCTTTCATGGAGCCGGAGTCCCTGAGCTTTAT
>DAMX01000096.1:0-8035 GCA_002497195.1 Methanomassiliicoccaceae archaeon UBA354
GTCTGGACCTCCATTCCTGATGTGGTGCTCTTTGCGCGCTTGTCGACGATGAAGGCATGCGTCATCCCGGCCTTGTAGCCTGCAAATCCCTGTATCTTGGGGGACCCGCCGACCTCCGGCCAAGAGTCCAACCTAGGCCTCTGTGCCTGCGCTCTCTTCCTAGGGCCGAATGCCCTGGATCCTCTCTTAGGACGTCTCCTCTGTGACATATTTTCACTTCCCGCGAGGGTCTCTTCGCTAACCTCGCTGTCTTAATCGACGGAACGTCTGGATATCCCGACCGTGACGCCTGTTCAGCCCCAAAATCATGTTTTCGCGGGGCGAGCATGGGATGCGAACGCATAGCCCGTGCGTCTGGTCGGACATCATATAGTCCAATCTAGCGATGGTATTCCCATGTTGTACTTAAAACCTCCTGCCCCTATATACAGAAAAGAAGGACAGGAGGGTTTGGTTTTTCAGAGAAGGCCCTTCTTGGCCTTGTCCTGAGCGCGCTTCTTGCGTGCCTTCACGTCGAATCCCGTGGCGGCCTCTACGAACACGTTGAGCTTCCTCTTCGTATCCAGAATGTCGTCGTCGGTCATCGGCCCGGAGATGTTCGTGGTCTCGACGCGCAGTATCGATTTAGAGGTCATCTCGGCCTCGATCTTTTCCAGCACACCGTAGCTCGATACCACGGGCCCTCCCCTCTTCTCGGCGTTACCGAAAGTTTCCATCATCAGCTTCTCGAGACCTTCGCCCTCGAGCTTTCCTGCCCATCCTTTCTTGATGTCGTAGTCAACCATATCATCACATCCTAAGTGCCAGGTCGTTAATTATTCCCCTTTCGAGGTCGGCCGATGTCCCCAGCATCTTCTCGGCCCTGAGGTAATCTTTCCATTTTTCGACGCATGTACAGCTAACGTCCAGGTCACTCACGTCCTGGGAGAACGAGAACTTCTCCACCGCGTCCAACGCCCTGCGGTCGCATTCGCCGCAGTTGTGAACTCCCCTTTGGGAGCCTCCGCCCGAGGGTGAAGACATCAATCTGGAACTTACGTTGCCGGACAGGCGTCTGAAGACCTCGACGAGGGACCAGATCCAGGGCGGCCTGAATTCGCCGCGCTTCCACAGCCTTTCGGTCTGGGTGCCGAACTGGACGTTAAGCGGATTTATGGATATCTCGGCGGAATAAGGGTCTGCGAACAGTGCGGAGCGCACGGAGTCCTCCATCGCCTGGCCCTCGGTCAGGTATATCGGCTTCAGAAGCAGGTATGTCCTGACCGAGAGGCCCGCGTCCCGGATGGCTGTCCCCGCCCTCTTGCTGTCAGCCGGAGAAAATCCCTTGTGGACCGATCTGCGGAGGACCTCCGGGTCCGAACTCTCAAGTCCCAGAGCCACAGTGGCGTTCTTGGGGAGAGATGCGATCGACTCTTCGGTGACGAACTCGGGACGGCTCTCCACCAGTATCCTCTCGCACTCGGAGAACTCGTCGAAGATCCTGTCCCTGACGCTGACCGGTATTTCCCCGATGTCGAGGAAACTGCCGGAAGTGTAGAACTTCACGAAGGGCTCGCCTTTGTACCTCTCGATTATACGGTCCACCTGGGACATCAGGTCCGACTCGGTGGTCTGAGGCAGCGATGCCGACTTGTATCCGCACATTGTGCATCCCCCTGCCTTTGCCCAGCGGCATCCGCTTGTCCGCATGATGGCCACCATGGCATCGACTGTCCTGCCTGACGAGACGTCTTTCTCCTTCCAAACCGCTTCCGGTTCCGACGGGTTCCTTTCCTTCATATCCAGACGACCAAACGCAGTCTGCGTTATATTCTTTCCTGATTGGAGATGTCTCCGAATGCGGGAACGGGGTCCGCACGGATCATTTCTTCATAACGGCCCTGGCATAGGAGCAGAAAGGACGGACCTCCATCCTCTTGCAGCCGGCATAATCTATGGCGGCGTCGACCAACACCCTGCCCAGTCCCCGGCCCCTGAAGAGAGGATCCACTACCGTGTGCTCAATATCCAATGTGCCAGCATCCATATCGTACGAAAGGTATCCGGCCTCTTCTCCGTCCACGTACACCTTGAATACGCACTTCTCCTCGTCGTGCCCGACATCTACGGCCATGCGCATGAGACCGCATCTCGCGGTAATATCGTTTTCTCTGTCGGTAAACCCTAGCGGAACCCTTAGAGTCAGGAAACGTTAATATCGGTCGATATTAATCCCCCGTCCGGTAAGCCACATGGCTAAAAAAATAATAATCATAGGCTCGGGGGCCGCCGGCATGACTTCGGCGTCCTCGGCCAGAAAATTTGATCCAACTTCTGAGATTACGGTGATCACCGAAGACGAGGATATCGCATATTCACCCTGCGCCATACCCTGGGTCCTCGAAGGGAAGAACAGCTGGGACCGCATCGTCATGCATGATGCGGCATATTATTCAGAAAAAAAGAAAATCGAAGTCCTTACCCGGACTAAGGTGGAATCCGTAGATGCCGAGGCGAAGAATGTCACGGCCGGAGGGAAGAAGTACGCCTACGACTCTTTGGTCATCGCCACCGGCGGAAAGGTCTTCGTCCCTCCGATCCAGGGAGTGGGCCTCAAAGGAGTTTTCACGGTAAGGACCATCAGGGACGGTAAGGACATAGAGGCCTGCATGAGGGGGACCGACAAGGTCGTCATCGCCGGCGCAGGGGTCATCGGATTGGAAATGGCCGTCGCCCTGCGAAATTCGGGGAAAGAAGTCACCGTCATAGAGATGATGGACCAGGTCATACCTCGCATAGCGGATGCCGACATGGCCGCGCCCGTCCAGCATCACCTTGAAGAAATGGGCGTGAAGATAGTTCTGAAGGCACCGGTCGAAGCGGTCCTCGGAGAAGATAATGTGACCGGCGTCAGGGCCGCAGGCAAAGACTATCCCTGCGGCATGGTGATATTCGCCACGGGAGTGCGTGCCAACCTAGACATACCTAAGGAGCTGGGATTCGACATAGGCCAGCTCGGTGCCGTCGCCGTCTCGCCCACCCTGCAGCCATACAGGAGGGGGCGCCTGGTCAAAGACATATTCCTCGCAGGAGACCTTATTCAGTGCCAGTCCGCGGCGATGCCCGGACCTACGATGAGCCAGCTGGGATCTTCCGCCGTGAAGGAGGGCGACATCGCCGGAAGGAACGCCGCAGGTGACTGCGCCGTCTTCGGCGCCACCGCCAGCCCCTGGGTGAGCGTCATCGGCGACATGCAGATCGCCGGCACAGGCCTATCGCAGGGCCTGGCCTCATGGTACGGAATATCCGCCGCAGAGGGGAAGGCAGAAGGATTTACAAGAGCCAGATATTCCCCCGGCGGAAAAAGCCTCATAGTCAAGATATCCGCCGACAGATCATCCCACAGGATCATCGGGGCGCAGATACTTGCAGGTGAGGACGCAACAGGCCGCATCAACTGGCTAACTTCGGCCGTCCTTTTCGGGACCACCGCCGAGGACTTCCTTTCCACGGCAGAGAACGCCTACTGTCCGCCGACCTCCATGGTGAGAGACGTCGTGCTGGCGGCAGCAGAGGACCTAGTACGCAAACTCAGCGGCTGATTAAGATGGACTACGCCGAATACAAGAGGATTTACAACGGTCTCAAGACCGCCGCAGACGTAAAGACGTTCGAGTCCGAGGGATACGACCGAAGGATGCTCGAATCCCTGTTCACGCAGAAGACATCGAGGGATGTCAAGAAACGTTTCTACGTCGTAAAAAAGAACGCGAAGTTCATGCTCAAGGACTGGAAGAAGGGAAAGACCCTCATGGAAATCGCCGAAAGGAACCGCTTCCCTCCGATCCTGACAGCCATGATGATATTCCAGGAGGACGGGGCTTCCAAAAAGCAGTTCTGGGAGTTTGTCAGGGACCCGGACTCGCTGGAGAGCAAGGAGACCGCCGATGAGCTCAGGGAGGTCACTGAGAACGACCTTATCTACTCCCCTTACGGCACCCAGAAACAGAAGGAGCGAGGAGAATGGGGAGAGGACCTTTTGCAGAACTGGCTGAACGGCCAGGGCATCGGGTACAGGACCGAGAACGAACTGCGCGGGGAGTTCGAGAAGACTCCGGACAGCCTTCTGGACAAACCGATGATGTATGAGGGCAAGAAGATCTACTGGATCGAGAGCAAGGCCTCTTTCGGGGACAACATCGAGTTCAGGTTCAACGCGCGCAAGCAGCTCATACCGTACACTCAGATATTCGGACCCGGCGTGGTGGTCTACTGGGTCGGATGCCTGGACGACCTGGAGCGGCCCGAAGACATATACGTCTGCGATATCTCCATACTCGAAAAGAAACTTGAACCGATAGAAGAGACGACCGAGTGAATCACTCGGCCTCTTCTTTCAGCTCTCCCATCGTGGCTTCCCTCTGGGCGAAAGCGTTGTGCTTGTGGATCGATTCCTCGGATTCGCTCCTGACCATGATCTCGGCGTCGTCAGAAAGGTCCGGATAACTCTCCACGATCCTTTTCAGCACGCCTCTGACCACGTCCTCGACGAACTTGGGGTTCTTATGGGCGTTGATCACCACCATCCCTTCGTCTTCTCTCTTCAGAAGCTCGTATGTCGGCGAAGAGAACGACGCCTCCACCAGGTCGATCAATGTGTCGGCCTCGATCTCTTCATCCTCGCCGGTGGTTACGGTGACGGTGCATATGTTCCTCTGGTTGTGGGATATCACAGGGGTTCCGCCTCCGCACTCCATGATCTCGGTCACTGTCTGCTGGGCGCATGGGCACGCCGTCATTCCGATGACTTCGGCGCCTATCGTCTTGCGCACGCCCTCGCCGCGGACTGCGGTGGCCTTTGCGATCAGTTTGTAGACCTCGTAGGTCTCCCTTCCGTTGGGGGTTACGCTGGGCTTGAAGTAATTGGTCGTTATGTAGACTCCCGTCACCTCGGCGTACTCATGATGTACCAGCAGCCTTTTGCACATGTCGGCGGCCACCGTCTCCAGGCCTGCAACGGGCTTGGATATGCTTTCGAGGACGACATCGGTCAGTACCGCGACGTTCCTTGACATGTGGGAGCCTTTCTGCTCCGCGGGAAGGTCGACGAAAATATCGATGTTGCAGTTCAGGGCCCTGTTGAGCTCGTTGTTTACCCCTTTCCTCTTGACGATTATGGGTTTTCTGACACCGGTGACCCCCACTCGGGTCAACCTGAAGCCCATGTCGGCCTTTCCGTACTGGACATCACACTTTAAATTCATATTCTGTTCTGTAGGAACGACTTCACTTAAATTATATATGGTTACTTTTTTTCTGGTATGTTGGTGTTATGATGGTATACTGCGGTATCGACGAGGCGGGCAGGGGTTCCGTCATGGGGCCCCTGGTCGTAGGAATCGTACGGACGGACGGCGACGAGGGATTGGTCTCCATGGGCGTCAAGGATTCGAAGAAGCTTACCCCGAAGAAAAGAGAGGCCCTGTACGCCGAGATTGTAGACTGCTGCGATGCATGCGTCATCGAGATGCCGGCTTCGGAGATAGACCGTCTCAGAAAGAGCGTCACTCTTAACGAGATAGAACTGGGCATGTTCGCGGAGGCGTTCGATAAACTGTCAGCCGAGACCGTTTTCGCCGACTGTCCCGACGTTAACGAGAGGGGTTTCTCGGGATCCATGGCCGCAAGGTGCGGCGGTAGATGCAAGGTCATCGCCGAACACCGGGCCGACGACAGATATCCGGTAGTTTCTGCGGCGTCAATAGTTGCGAAGGTCACAAGGGACCGCCGTATCGCAGAGATATCGGAAGAATTCGGCATCGATATCGGGAGCGGTTATCCCAGCGACCGAATCACGATGGATTTTATAGAAAAGTGGATAAAAGAAAACGGACGTGCCCCAAAGCACACAAGGTGTTCCTGGGAGCCTGTGAGACACTTAATGTCCCTCGCGGCGAACACCAAGATAAGCGACTGGTGATAAGATGAGCCTAGAGGAACAGATACGGGGCATGGTTGACAAGTTCAACAGAAAAAGCGAAGACGACGAGAAGCTCAGAAAAGAACTGGCTCACCTCAGCAAGACCTTCACCATCGACCTTGGGACGGAATCGTACGGGATGAGGCTCCATGACTCCAGGATCGATGACTTCAGGGCCGAGGCGATACCGGATTCAGATATCACTGTTATCTCCACTCCCGAGAGCCTCCAGGCCATAATGGACGGCGAACTGAGGCCTGTTAAGGCATACATCACCAAGAAGATCAAGATCAAGGGCAACCTGCAGGACCTGATGTTTTTGAAAAAATTCCTCTGAGCGATCGCTTAAGTACCGTTACATCATAAAAGATAAATACAGAGTACTGATAGAGCGACGTATAGCGAGGTAGGGTAGCCAGGATATCCCGTCGGGCTCATAACCCGGAGACCGATCGTTCAAATCGATCCCTCGCTACCATCTTATTCCATTAAAATTGAGCTGCAGCCCTTTATTTGACCTGTGTTTTTATTATTCTTTGCATAGCATTCGCTGCTACATGATCGTTTTCTGCATCGCATTTCACCGTTTGCCCGGTGCCGCTGCGTCCTTTTCGGATCGGACGGTCATCTTATTTCCCGCTCACGCGCGTATGCGCGGAGCCCTAATTCCGCTCCGACCTCCCCTCGGTACTAAGACATCTTTTCACCGTCCGGAAGCTGCCTTCGGCAGCAACGGACAACATGGTTCCGTCCCTTTTTCCCTCGGGGATGTCCGCATCCGAACGTCCGCAATGCTCACTCGTTCTCTCCATCCTCCGACAGCAGGTCCGCCTGCTCGCGTGATTTGTTCAGCGATTCCTCGTCATCGGTGTACGTGCGGTCGTTCTTCACACACGACCAGACGACCGTCAGAAGTTTTCTGGCACATGCCACCTGGACCTCCCTGTGGGGTTTGCCTTTGGCTTTGAGCCTGGTCCACATCCTTTTCACGACCGAATCGTCCACGGTGTTGACGTGGACGAACGCCGCCTGCATGAGCAGTCGGCGCATGTCCTCGTCTCCCCTGTGCGTTGTCGCACAGTTGTGCGCCGTGTCCGCGGATTCCCTTATCCTCGGGACGATCCCGAAATAAGCAGTGAACGAGTTCCTGTTCGGAAACCTTCCGATATCTATGATCATCGCGGTGAGATAGCCCGCGGTGACCCTTCCGAACCCCGGAATGGAATAGATGACGTCATAAAGCCTGCAATTCTCATACTGGCTTTCTATCAGTTTTCCCTCCTCCTCGGTCCTTCTCTTTATCGCCGCGGCCTCGCTGGACATGATCAGAAGGCATGGATCCCCCGTTTTCTGCATATCTCTGACCGCATCCTTGCAGAAAATGTCCGAATAATTCCTCCTGAGCTTTATCCCATGGAGAAGAAGATGCGATCTGGCTCTCCTTTTCAGATCTCCGAGATGAAGCTTCTCGTGAAGCAGCACCCTGCAGATCTCCCTGCGCATCATCCATTCCTTCGGCGGCATCGTACAGACGGCGAACTCGCGTTCGCCGTTCAGATACCGCCTCATGTACCCCGCGAGCTCGATCGAATCGTTCTTGTCCGTCTTCTTCACAGACTTGGTGATCCGATACAGGTCCTGCGCCTGGGCCACGACAACATCGATACCGAGATTCGTCAGGACCCAATAGGTCTCATAGGTCTTGGTCGAGTTCTCGATGAGGATATGGGCCTCATGGCCGCGGAGGGCCGCAGCTATGAGGGCCATCTCCTCGGGACCGGACGCCTGCGTCCGGTACCGCTTGTTGAACTCTTCCAGGAACTCCGTCTGTTTTTCCCTCGGTTCCCCCTCGCCCGCGTAGACTGCGAAACACACAGCCGATTTTGCGTGAAGGTCCATTCCGATTGCTACTCTCGTTTTCGATACCTCCTAATCGCAAAAATATCTTACAAACCCGCGATCAGGAGTCGGAAAAGACTATCAACACAGACAGCCTATTCGAATTTGCTCGTGCGGTTCGTTTGATATTCAGCAATATTTGAACGCGCGAGCTCAATTTTAATTGGGCGGTCTTTT
>DAMX01000094.1:0-3959 GCA_002497195.1 Methanomassiliicoccaceae archaeon UBA354
GAGATAGAGGTCCTGATCTCGGACGCCGAGGTCCTTGGAAGATCGAAGCTCCCGCCCTTCGAGGTCGGAGACCAGAAGGAAGGCGTCCTCCCCAACGAGGACGTCAGGATGAAGTACAGGTACCTGGACCTCAGGCGCACGGAGATGATCGAGGCCATGACCACGAGGAGCAGGTTCATGCATCTCGCACGTCAGTATCTCGAGTCCAAGGATTTCCTGGAGGTGGAGACTCCGATACTCGCCCGTTCCACTCCGGAAGGGGCCAGGGATTTCATCGTGCCGTCGAGGGTCCACTCCGGTACGTTCTACGCGCTGCCACAGTCCCCGCAGCTGTTCAAGCAGATGCTCATGGTGGGCAGCGTCGACCGTTATTACCAGTTTGCAAGATGCTTCCGCGACGAGGATTCAAGGAAGGACCGTCAGCCTGAGTTCACCCAGCTGGACATGGAGATGTCCTTCGTGGACGAGAAAGATATCCAAGATGCCATCGAAGGTCTGATATCCTTTGTCTGGGAAGGCCTCTACGGTAAAAAGATCGAAACGCCGTTCCCCCGCATAGGATACCGGGACGCCATGGAGCGCTTCGGTTCCGACAAGCCGGACATGAGGTACGGGCTCGAGTTCGTGAAGCTGACCGAGGTCGTGAAGGACGTCCCGTACGACATATTCCAGAGGATCATGAGGTCCGGCGGCATCGTCGCGGGAATAAACGTCTCCGCCGAGCTTTCGAAAGGAAGGGTAGGCAGGAACGATATAGACCGTTACATAAACTATGCAAAGAAGGCTGGCCTGGGCGGACTCACATGGATGAAGGTCCAGGACGGGGTTCCCACCAGCAACATCACCAAATACTTCACGCCTGAGATCCTCGAAGGCATAAAGAACGCGATGAAGGCCGAAGAGGGAGACATCCTATTCTTGATCGCAGGACCGTGGAAGTCCACCTACGAGGGAGGCGGCGCGCTCAGAAAGAAGATCGCCGAGGATCTCGACATGGTTCCCAAAGATGTGTTCCAGTTCTTCTGGCTTGTCGACTGTCCGATGTTCGAGGTCGACCCGGTCTCGGGAAAGCACGACGCGTTCCACCACCCGTTCGTCAAGCCCCTGGGCGACATAGACGACAGGGCGTGCGGAGGAGCGTGTTTCGACATATGCCTCAACGGCAACGAGCTCGGCTCCGGGTCTCTGAGGATAAACGACCCCGATATGCAGAAAGACGTGTTCAGGAAGCTGGGCAAGACCGATGAGGGCATCGAGGAGGAGTTCGGATTCTTCATAGAATCGCTTAGCTATGGAGCGCCTCCCCACGGGGGAATCGCTATCGGAGTGGACAGGTTCATCTCCATCATACTGGGTAAAGACACCATCCGCGACGTGATCGCGTTCCCGAAGAACAAGAAGGCCGTTTCGCTGCTGGACAACTCTCCGGCAAAGGTACCCGAGGAAAAGCTGGAGGAGCTTCAGATAATGACGCTCTCCATAGACGACCTGGACATAGGGACCGAAGAAGAGGCGGAAGAGGACTGATCAGAGCCTTTCTCCGATCAGCCTCTTGGTCGCGTCGACTATGTCTGCCGAGGAATGAGCTCCGCCGGTCTGCTTCATGACGTGGCCGATCACACGGTTGGCCGCCTTCTCGTTCTTGCGGTAGTCCTCGATCACCGACGGATTCTCGTCGAGATATTGGGAGATCATGGCGTCCAGGTCCGCGGACCCTGCGCTCACGCTGTCGATGTCCGTGCCTGCGAGGAACGCTTTGATCCTCAGGCCGCACTCCGTGTCGGTGATCTCCCCGTCCACGAACTTTCTCACAATGTTTACGACCTCGGACGCATCCGTCCCTCCGCGGGCCTCGAACGCCCTCCACCCGGCGCTGACCGCTCCCGATGTCCAGGTCCTCGCCGTCTCCGCATCGGTGGCGGCGGCCAGGTCCTCGAACAGTTTGGCCAGGTCCACCGAGGTGGAAACGAACTGCTTGGCTGTTTTATCATCTATGCCGTATTCTTTCGTAAGCCGTATGATCATATTGTGGGGGCTTTCCTTGATCTTCAGGGAGTCCGCAAGTTCCTTAACATTGAAAATTCCCAGGTCCGGCTCGTCGATGTATCCGTAGTCGGCTTCCATCTCCTTCTTTCTGACAGATATCGTTACTCCGCGCTCCTCGTCGAAGCGTCTGGTCTCCCTTACGACCTTGCCTCCGGCTTTCAGGAGCTTGGTCTGCCTGACCATCTCGTAGGTGAGGGCCCTCTCGACGTTCCTCAGCCCGGTGACGTTCTTGACTTCGCATCTCTCGGTTCCGACGGACAAGTTGCAGTCGCAGCGGATGCTCCTCTCTCCGTCGTCCGGAAGGTCGATCGTGTATCTTATGTCACGGATGAGCTGTCCCAAAAATTCCCTGGCCTCCGCAGGCGTGGAGAGGTCCGGCTCCGTCACTATCTCCGCCAGCGGGATCCCTGAACGGTTGTAGTCGACCAGCGATGAAAGGTCGCCGACCCTCTTTATCTTTCCAGGGTCCTCCTCGATGTGGATGCGGGTGATGCGTATTGGCTTCTTGCCGTTCAGATAGTAAACGCCCCCCTCGCCGAGGGGGCGGTCGTACTGGGTGATCTGGAAGTTCTTCGCGTTGTCCGGATAGAAATAGATCTTCCTTGCGAACCAGGTCGTATCGCGCACGGTGCATCCCAGCATCTTTGCAAGCAGTATGCCGTACTCAATCGCCTTACCGTTCATCATCGGCCTGGCGCCCGGGAGACCCAGGCATACGGGGCAGACGTGGGTGTTGGGCGCAGGCGCATCGGTGGTCGGGCAGGGACAGAACAGCTTCGACCTGGTGGGAAGCTGCACGTGGACCTCCAGGCCTATCTTCATATGGACACCTCCGGTCTCACGGCGTCGAAGTTCTTCTCCCATTCCTCCGCGGCCGAGAACAGGACTCCCTCGTCCCAGTGGTTTGCCACGAACTGCATGCCGATGGGCATCCCGTCCCTGTCGTAACCGCAAGGCACCGATGCATGCGGCATGCCCGCGATGTTCGGCGGACCGGTGAGTATGTCAGCCTTGTAGGATTCGACCGGGGTCATTTTCGAGATGTCCGAGAACTTGGGGGAAACGAAAGGCATGGTGGGCGTCAGAACGGCGTCGCATCCGCTCAGCACGGAGCGGTACTCTTCGATTATCGACTGGCGCACGTTGCGGGCCTTGGAGTAGTAACGGTCCCTGAAGCCGACCATTCGGGTGAAGGTGCCGAGCAGGATTCTGCGCTTGGCCTCTTCGCCGAAATATTGTGAACGGAAAGATGTGAAATAATCGTCGAATTTCAGCGAAAGGTCGCCGTCCTGATGTCCGTACCTCATCCCGCAGTAACGTGCCAGGTTGGTGGACGCTTCGGATGTGGCGATCACATAGTACGCGGGAATGGCGTATTTGAGGGTAGACATCTCTACCTTCTGCACGTCAACACCCATGCTCTTCAGGCCCTCCAGACCGTCTTTGAACGCCTTCTTGACGTCTTCGGAGACACCTTCGGTGGCGTCAACGGGCACCGCCACGGATTTCAGCTTCCTGCGGGAGCCGATGGCAGGTTGCACGCAGGAGGTAGGGTCCTTGGGGTCCGCGCCGGCCATTATCGCTACGTACTTACCCAGGTCTGATGCGTTAGAGGAAATGATGCCGATCTTGTCCAGCGAGTTCCCGTAGTCAAGAAGGCCGTACCTGGAAACCCTCCCGTAGGTGGGCACGATGCCATACACCCCGCAGAAGCTCGCGGGACAGCAAATGGAGCCGCCTGTGGAAACGCCTATGGCCACATGCCCCTCCATGACGGCCGCCGCGCATGCGGCGCCGCCCGACGAACCTCCGCAGGAACGTTCGAGGTCGTAGGGGTTTCTGGGAACGCCGAACGCCGAGTTCGTGGAGAACGTTCCGAATCCGAACTCGTCCATGTTGGTCTTGCCGACGAT
>DAMX01000094.1:4181-6134 GCA_002497195.1 Methanomassiliicoccaceae archaeon UBA354
TAGGAGGCCCCCCGCCTCTCTCATCTTGGCTATAGACGTTGCGTCGAAGGGGGGACGGTAGCCCTCGAGTATCCTGGACCCGGAGCAGGTCTCCATATCTTTGGAGGTCAGGTTGTCCTTGGCAGAAAAAAGGAATTTTGCATCGCCGGCATCGGTCTGGGACGTCACGGTCCTGAACATAAGATACTTCTCATTGATCTTCGAAAGCGAAGACAATACGGAGCTCTGGCTCATAGAAGTCTGGGCCCCCTCACGTAGTTGTCGTATGTATCCATGCCTTCAAGCATGGCGTCGGGTTCCAGCTCAATGCGGGGCTCGTCGTCCCTCAGGACGTCAGCGACTCCGATGGGGTCGATGCCGAAGCCCTCGCAGTCCGGGGCCTCGTCGAGAATAGTAAAATATCCCAGGATGTCACCCAGGTCCCTGCTGAATCTCTCGAGCTCTTCTTCAGTAAGTTTCAGGTGAGCGCTGCGGGCGACTTTCTCCACGGTTTCCCTATCCATTGCCGGTCAGCCCTCCGAACGCTCAAATCTGTTATAACCTTTATCCGGGGGTAGAGATGTTATTTCCTGGTCTTGCCGACGAGGATTATCGAATTCAATGTGGCGGCACCGTCTTCGAAGGCTAACTTCTTACCTGCTTTTTTGAGAAGTTCCTCCATATCGATGCCGTATCCGCTGATCGAGTCCATCCTCTGCAACGGGTACCTGCAAGCCCCGCCAGGATAAGTGCAGACCCCGCAGTAATCGCAGCCACCGTCGCCGAGGACCTTGACCGGAGCGGACGGTCTGATCATGTCGGCCGCCCTCCTCGAAGAGTCTGCGAGATTATCCTTCGCACGTTTCATCTCCTTGGCATTCTTGGGGTCGAGGGTGTACCTCTTCATTACCAGAAAAGCCCCCTGATAAGATTTCAGGGTCTCGCCGCATTCTTCCAGCGTACCTACTCCCGGGGGGCATCCCCAGTTGGTCCCGTATTCCTTGCAATCGTTCTTTTCGCAAAGGGCCCTGAACTCATTTGCTTTCGGAGAGACCGCAGGGACCTCCATCTCAATTACCTCGAATCCCTCCCCTTTTAGCCTTTCCTCGAACCCGTACATCGTACACCAGGTACCGTATCCCACAATGCCGATATATCGGTTACTGGTACTCTGAGGGTTAAACATTTAAGCAAAGTGTCCGCTTACCGTATGATAACATGGCAGACGCTACTGCAGAGAAGAAGATCGCCGCGGCAATGAAGCTGATGGATGACGGCGATTTCAAGAAGGCATACCCCCAATTCAAAAAGCTGACCGAGGAGTTCCCCGACGATGCCGAGTGCTGGTACGCCCGCGCAGAGTGCGGTAACTATGCTTCCGGCATGTTTGGTGCGAAGATAAAGCCGGAAGAGATTGCCACGGCATACGAGAAGGCCTGTGAGCTCGACCCGGAGAACGTGGACTATTACCAGTCTTACGGGCTTTTCTGCATATCCGTCAACAAGTTCGACGATGCAGAGAAGCTCTACAACGAGGCCGCCGAGATGGACGAATCCAGGGCGCCTTCCCTTTATTCCGAGTTCGCAATCGAGTATTACAACGTCATCATGGCCAACTACGGAGAGATACCCGAGGACCCCAAGGCCGCCGAGGCGGTCAACAAGGCCCTGGTGCCTTACAAAAAGAAGGCCCTTGCATATATGCTCAAGGCTCTGGAGATGTCTCCCGAGGAAGCCAAATCGCTCCTGTGAGACGATTCCGGAATATTTCTTCGTCCCCGTACGCGAATGCGGTATGGGGATGCATTTTCATCTTTCAGCTTAGCTCTTGGGCTTCATTCTGAGATGCGGTCGCTCTATGCGTACGGTTATGGCGTCAGAGGGAGACGTTTCAAGAATAAAACGGGTAAAGAGGCGGCTGGCGCAATGCGTCTCGCGTGAAAGAAAAGGTAAAAGACCGCCCAATTAAAATTG
>DAMX01000011.1:0-4538 GCA_002497195.1 Methanomassiliicoccaceae archaeon UBA354
GGACATGTTCGCCCAGGCGCAGACCGGAACAGGAAAGACGGGATGCTACGGGTCGATAATCCTCGGCAAGATAGATGCGCCGCAGAAGGTCCCCCAGTCGATAATACTCGCCCCCACAAGAGAGCTGGCTGTCCAGGTCTCCGAGGAGATGTCCAAACTCGCCAAGTACACCGGGCACGTTTGCGTCCCGATATACGGAGGGGCCAGCATCGAGGGTCAGATCAAGAAGCTGAAGACCGGCGCCGATATCATAGCGGGTACGCCTGGGCGCGTCAAAGACATGATGTTCCGCAAAGAGCTGAACCTCAGCGCCATAAAGGTCGTGGTGCTGGACGAGGCCGACCGCATGCTGGACATGGGGTTCATCGAAGACATCGAGGACATACTGCGCATGATGCCCTCAAACAGGCAGACCCTGCTGATGTCCGCCACGATGCCGGAAGGCGTAAAACGGCTTTCCTACGACTACATGAGGGATCCGAAGGAGATCAGCGTATCCAGGGACGAGGTGGTCCTGGACCTCACGAAGCAGTATTATATTTCCGTCGGAAGAAGGAACAAGTCATGGGCCCTCAGCAGGATACTGGATATCGACCAGCCGAAGGCGATCATATTCTGCCAGACAAAAAGGATGGTCGACATGCTGATCGAGCGTCTCGACCAGTACAAGTATGTCGCCGAGGCTATCCACGGCGACATGCCCCAGTCCAAGAGAGAGAAGGTTCTCAGGGACTTCAAGGAGGGAAAGGTGCAGATACTCGTTGCCACAGATGTCGCCGCAAGGGGACTCGATGTGGATGACATATCGTACGTGATCAATTACGACATGCCCGAGGAAGTGGAGACGTACATCCACAGGATAGGGCGTACGGGAAGGGCAGGCAAGGAAGGTACCGCAGTATCCTTCGTAACCGCCGAGGAGGAGCACCTCGTGCACGAGTTCGAGCTGCGCACAGGGATGGAGATCACCAGGAGGGAGGTCCCGGACGCCGAGGAAGGAAGCAAGGACACCATACGCATGGTCGTGGACTTCGACCAGGCCGCGGATGTTTTCGGCATGGTCAAGTTCGAGATAAACCTCGGAAAAAAGGACGGTTTCGGAAAAGTAGGGCTTTCCGAGTTCATCATCAGGAACGCGAGGATAAGAGAGTACTCCATCGGGAACATCGAGATCGGCAGCAAATCATCGGTCGTGGAGGTCCACAAGGACTTCGGAAGGAAGATGACCTCCGATCTGACAAAGATGAAATTCGATGGGAAGAAGATCACCGTGAACGTCGTTCAGTGACCTTCTTCCCTTATTTTTTTTTCAAAGTTCGATAACGATCAGGATCCCGCCCACCTGAATCGTCTCAACGGCCTTTCCGCCGAGCGTGAGACGTTTATCCAGTTCGAAATATTCGGGACCCAGTTCGTAGACTTCGCCGGCATCGACCTTCACCGATCCGTCAGCGATCTGCTTTGCGACCTCCGAAGGTTCCATGGCCGATATCGCCGCTACGATGGCTTTCGCCGCAGCCTTGAAAGTCGGGCCCAGTTTGGAGTGGACCGGTTTGACGCCCACGACCTCTTCGATAAGCTCCGCAGATTCCGCGATTTTTATCTCCGATGCCTTGGCGGTCTCGGAAATGTCATCCCTGGCACTTTCCAATATGGACGATTCCGGACCTATGAGCTCCAAAAACGCTATCTGGGCGTTGAGAGGCATCTTCTTATCGGACTTCCATGCGCGTATGGCCGCAACCACGTCCTTGAGGACTTCTCCCGTCCTTTCCGCTTCCTTGTCGGAAAGGATGGGCTCCGGCCATTGGGCCAGATGGATGCTGGCATCTCCTTCGAACTGCCTGAAGACCGTCTGGTACAGTTCTTCCGTAACATGGGGCATGATCGGTGCCATGAGCTTCAGGGAGCCGTAGAAGATGTTGTACAGGGTGAATTTAACAGCCTCGTCGTTCCTGCCCTTGGCCATCTCCACGTAGTGGTCGGCGAACTCGTGCCAGATAAATCCCTCTATTGCCTTAATCGCCTTGTCGAACTGATATTGCTCGAAAGATTCCGTCGCCTCTGAGACGGTCTCGGAGTACCTGCTGAGTATCCATCTGTCCGAGACACGCAGTCCATCGCATTCCTTTTCAGGCTTAGAATCGAAGAAGCGGGTGACGAACTGTCCAAGGTTGAATATCTTGTTGCAGAGCTTCCTTCCGCGTACCACGTCCGGCTCTCTGAAGGCATGGTCTATCCCGAGAGAGCAAGTCGCCGCATAATAGCGAAGGGCATCCGCGCCGTATTTCTCCAGTATCGGAACCGGGTCGATCACGTTCCCTACAGAGGAGTGCATCGGGGTGCCGTCGGGCGCCATTATGAACCCGTTGATCATCACTTCCTTCCAGGGTATGCTTTCTGCGATCTGCTCCGAGCGCAGTATGGAATAGAATGCCCACGTCCTTATGATGTCGTGGGACTGTGGCCTCAGCGACATCGGGAAAAGCTTCCCGAACATCTCATCGTCCCTGTGCCAGTATGTGTTATAGAGTGCTGATCCGGAAGAATCCATCCATGTGTCGAAAACGTCGGTGCATCCCACCAGTTCCCCGCCGCACTTGGGACATTTATCCACCGGCGGCCGGTCTTCCACCGGGTCGCAGTACAGCTGCTCTTTTTCGGCGCATACGGCATGGCCGCAGTCTGCGCACTCCCAGACGGGTATCGGTGTTGCGAAAATACGCTGCCTGCTGAGCACCCAGTCCCATTCCAGGGATTCGACCCAGTCTATCAGGCGTACTTTCATGAACTCGGGGTGCCACTGTATCTCGTCGGCGCGTTTCAGGACCTCTTTCTTGAATTCGAGCGTTTTCAGGAACCACTGCGGGACCTGAAGGTACTCGATAGGCGTCTTGCACCTCCAGCATATTGAAACCTGCTGAGGATTGTCGATCTGTTTTACCAGCAGCCCGGATTCTTTCAAATCCGCGATGGCGGCCTCTCTCGCCTCTGCCACGGGCATGCCCCGGTATTTTCCGGAGAGCTCGGTCATTTTTCCGGTCTCATCGATTCCTTTCTCCATCGGCAGATGGTATTTCATGACCCACTCCAGGTCGTCCTTGTCGCCGATGGTGCATATCATCACGAAACCCGTACCGTAGGCCGGGTCCACTTTTTCGTCCGCTATTACCTTTACCTTCTTGCCGTACAGAGGGGTGACGAGCTCTTTTCCGACAAGATGCCGCTTATCTGCATCGTCGGGGTGGACGGCTACAACCTGGCAGGTGCAAAGCAGCTCCGGTCGGGTAGTGGCTATAAGCACGTATTCGTCGGTGCCGGCAACTCCGAATTTGATGAAATTCAATTTGTTGACGTTGTCCCTGTATTCCACCTCGGCATCGGCCAGGGCGGTCATGCACCTGGGGCACCAGTTCACCGGGAAGTTGGCCTTGTAGACCAAATTTCTTTTGAAAAGTTCCACGAATGAAAGCTGAGTGATCTTCCTGTAATAGGGTGCGTCCGTCTGATAGTATATGCTGGGGTCCATGCTTTCCCCGAGCTTTTCGAAATCGCGCGTCATCTCGGCGATGAAACCGTTTGCATAATCGCTGCACAGTTTGCGGTACTCTTTGCGTGGAAGGTCTAGTTTAGTTATGTTGTACTTCTTTTCGACCTTCACCTCGATGGGTGTCCCGTTAACGTCGAAACACAGGGGGAAGAAAACGTTATGCCCCCTCATTCGCTTGTAACGCGCCGCGAAGTCGGAGATCGAGTAACCGGTAGCATGTCCCAGATGCAGAGATCCGGAAGTGTACCTTGGGGGATTGTCTATGCTGAAAACGGGTTTTTCGGACTTCGGGTCGAAATGGTAGACCCTTTCGTCCTTCCACATCTTCTGCCAGCGTCCCTCTATTGAAGCTGAGTCGTACTGCGGCATGTTGAACAGGGCACACTATAAAAGAGGGTATAAAAAAAGGTTGTGAGGAAAAAAGTTTCACTTCTTGCGCTGGCGGAACTTGACCTTGGAATCCTTCATGGACATGACGGACTCGGAGATCTTCTTCATAAGGTCGGATGCGGTCCTGACCAGGTCCCATCCAACTTCCTTGTAGTTCACGACCTTGCCCCTCATGTACAGCCTCGCAGAGATGCTGTACTTGGCCGAGCCGCCGGTGTCGTTGTACCTCGCGACGTGGAGCATCAGGCTCTCGGGCCTGTAGACCTTGCCGATCTTCACCATCTGCTCTTCGATCACTTCGTAAAGTGCTTCGGTGGCCGCCTTGTCGTCGTCCTCGAGGCCGCTGATCTGTATGAACATGAGCTCCCTCTCGCGGCATGCGGAGATTATCTCGATTATGTCATACTGCGTAAGCACTCCGACGAGCTTTTCTCCTTCGACCACGGGCAGCGTCGAGATGTCGTTGTCGACCATCAGGGTCGCAGCGTCCTCCACGGTGTCGTCCCAGTTGACTGTTATGGCGGGATTGACGCTGACCGATTCCACGGTGATCTGGGCCCTGGCGTTCTTCTCGAGGTCCCCTATGATCTTGTTGTCG
>DAMX01000013.1:0-5637 GCA_002497195.1 Methanomassiliicoccaceae archaeon UBA354
TTCTATCTTCTCGCCCTTCTCCTCAAGCGGAGAGTGGAAGAAATCCAGGTTGAAAACGGGACCGATCACGTACTGCTCCATTCTCGCATGTGACAGGAAGTCCTCTTCGATGACCCCCTGCTGTATGAGCTCGGTGGACTTTTCAACGAACTGGTCGTAATCTTTGACAGTGAAGAATCCTCTTTCAAGCTTTTTCACCTTGTGGTGGACCTTTACTATGGTCAGGCCGTCTATGTCCTCCGGTTTCTCCACTTTTTTCGGGAAGGGTAGCCCTGCCTGCTCGAGGATCCAGTAGTAATCTCTTTCGTCCCCTCTCTCCTCGGACCTCAGGAGGTTGCGGCTTCCGACCATGGGAACCGCGAAATCATCCTCTATCGCGTCGATACCACAGTAGGCGACCAGGGACCGGTTGGGTACGAAAAGTGCATTCCTTCCCATGATGTCCTTCTGCACCTCTGTCTTGAGCACGTCGGAGAATCTGTCAAGCACCAGGGTCTCGTCGACGACTCCCCTTACGGCATTGCCTTCGGTGTCCCTCTGTGTTTTGAAATAATTGCTGAAAGTCTTTTCTCTGCCCTTCTGGCACACCGCTACGGTCTTGAAACCCTCCGAAACTGCGCCGTCGCACGTATCCAGTGCGGAATGCGAAGCGAGAACTCCTACCTTCGCTTGGCCGAGATCGTACCTTTCAAGGTTTCTCAATACCGTGTTTCTTTCGATCACATCAACCCTCTTCCCTCTGTAACCCGTCCCCCATAATATAATTTCTCTGACGCGCGGGCGCATCATCTGAAATGCCAAACCTTCCATAGAAGGTAAAAATATGCAGTCGACGGTGGTAAGATCGCATGGATGCAGACGAGTCACCGAGAGAACTTTGGCTTGACACCGAAGGCATGCTGTCGGCAGGATATTGCGGCGAATTCGAGATTGCCCTTGATTTCTGCGGCACGGTGTGCATAGATCTTGCCTGAGAGTGCCAGGAAGGGCACCAAACATTTTAGAAGGAAACTCCGCGGAAATCCCGTCGGTCCCGGGAATTCACGGGAAATATCTTGGACCGCACAATACCATCAAGATCTGGCACATTCAAGAAACTATCGATATGCCCGGACGGTGAAGACACTGACGGGTGCCCTATTCCAAATCAAGAAAATCTCAGTAGAGAGGGTGCAGTAGTTTATATAAGCCGTAAAGCCAGTGGGCAGATTGTGAAATACGGGGAGAAGGTCCAGCCGCTCTTCATCATCATGTCCGCCATCGCGGGAGTTCTTCTGGGCATATATACGGGGTTCGGGAGCTGGTCATCCTCTTTGATAGAACCGTTCCTCGTGGCGATGCTTTTCTTTGTCTTCCTATCAGTGGACATAAAGAGGTTGAAGGAGTCTTTCCTCAACGTCAAGTTCACTTCCTGGGCTTTGATAATCAATTTTGTATGGACTCCCCTGTTCGCCGTTGTTCTGGGGATGGTATTCTTCGCCGGCTCCATCGATATCCAGATCGGGATATTGATGTTGCTTGTCACCCCCTGTACTGATTGGTATTTGGTGTTCACGTCATTGTCGAAGGGGAACATACCTCTAAGCAGCTCAATACTGCCTCTGAACCTCGTGCTGCAGATACTTTTGCTTCCGTTTTATCTATTCCTTTTCATCGGCGAAAAGATCAACTTCGAACCGGCATCAATGTTCACGGGGCTTGTAGCAATCCTTCTGATCCCGATACTGCTCTCTGTCGTTCTGAAACAACTTGCTTGCAAGGTGAAGGCGGTCGAAACCGCAAGGGAAAGGCTCACCGCTAAAAGCGACGACATACAGTTGGCATTCCTCTGCCTGGCTATAGTGTCCATGTTTTCTTCAGAGGGCGGGGTGCTCGCGGAGAACCTGTCGGTGTTGCTGATGATGATCTTACCGATGCTGATATTCTTCGCGGTAAACTACGGGATATCGTCAATCGTCTCCAGAGGTGCGCACTTAAGCTTCGATGATTCCACGTCCCTGATATTCACGACCATGGCCAGAAATTCCCCTCTTTCTCTGGCTATCGCAGTTGCCATATTCCCGAACAATCCGTTGATACTTCTCATACTGATCGTAGGTCCGCTGATCGAGCTTCCAATTCTGTCTTTGACCTCCCATGTGCGTCTCCGTTTGAGGGAAAGGAATGAAGATCTGTCAAATACCGAGCGCTTTCAGCGAACTGAAAAGTTATAAAAACATGCACTCTGGCAGGTCGGAATGGAATTAATAGTCAGAATGCGCTGACGTTCCGTTACAATGATATCCAAAAAACGTTCGTTTCCTTTCACTGCGATAGTGGACCAGGACGATATGAAGAGGGCCCTCATCCTAAATATCGTCGATCCAGGTATCGGCGGGGTTTTGATCAGAGGCGAAAAAGGTACCGCAAAGTCCACGGCCGTCAGATCTCTGGCACATGTGCTTCCCGAAATTGAGTACGTTAAGGGGTGCAGATTCCGGTGCGACCCCTCTCATCCTGAGTTGCTGTGTTCCGAATGCATGAGTGCAAGGGAGGAAGGGGTCAGGCAGGAGGTAGACAGAGGACAGATCCGCGTGGTGGAGCTGCCGCTGAGCGCAACAGAGGACCGTATAGCAGGCACACTGGACCTGGAACATGTTCTTCAGACAGGTAAGAAAAGGTTCGAGCCCGGGGTTCTGGCACAGGCTAACAGGAACATTCTGTACGTCGACGAGGTCAACCTTCTGGAGGACCATATAGTAGACCTTCTCCTGGATTCCGCAGCCATGGGAGTGAACTATGTGGAGAGAGAGGGCGTATCGTTTTCACACCCCTCGAAATTCATTCTGATAGGTTCGATGAACCCGGAAGAGGGCGAGCTCAGGCCCCAGCTCCTGGACAGGTTCGGGCTCTGTGTCGACATAGTCGGCGACAGGTATGTGAGCTCGAGAGCAGAGGTCGTCATGAGAAGGCTGGAGTATGATTCGGAACCGGATGCTTTCATTGAGAAATTCCGCCCCGAGACCGAGGCTCTGCGTGAAAAGATATCTATGGCAAGGGAGAGGGTCAAGGACGTCCAGGTAAGCCAGAACATGGTCGAGGTCGCTTCAAATATAGCCATATATTTCAAGATGGAAGGCCACAGGGCCGATATCACCTTGGTCAGGGCCGCCAGGGCCAACGCGGCGTTCGAGGGCAAGGACTCGATCGACAGGGATGATTTCAGAACCGTCGCCCCGATGGTACTTACACACCGTGTGAAGAAAAAACCGTTCGAAAAAAGCGGACTGGACAGAGAGGAACTCAACGAATGCATCAAGACGTACTGAGGTCACTTCCGTTCTCCGCCGTGCGCGGGATGTCGCTCGCAAAGAAAGCCCTCATGTGCTTGGCGGTCGACGGGAGCATAAACGGAGTGCTCATCAAAGGTCCGTCGGGCACAGGCAAGAGCCTGCTGGTCCGAGCATTCGCCGATGTTCTTTCCGGGAGGGAAATGATCAACGTCCCCCAGAACATAACCGACGACCAGCTATTCGGCGGACTTGACCTGGAGAAGGCCGTGAGCGAAGGCAAAGCTACGGTTTCGGGAGGACTGCTGAGCCGGGCCGATGGGAACCTGATATACGTAGACAACGCGAATCTCATGGACGGCAGGACCCTGGATTCCCTTATGGAGTGCGTCGAGTCCGGAAAGGTCATTGTGGAAAGAGAAGGGGCATCTGCAGAATATTACATCGAAACATCTGCGATAGCATCGATGGACCCTTCGGAGAGAGACATCCCGGACAGCATAGCCGACAGGTTCGAGATATGCGTCAACATAATTCCCGAAAACGATGTCCGAAAGAGGGCAGAGATAATCCTCGCAGACATGGATCATAACAAGGACATGTCTGCATTTTACGAAATCTATCGGGAAAGCGATTCCGATGTTGCCGATGCGATACAAAGTGCCAGGAAGATACTCGCATCGGTGGTCCTGGGTAGGGACGATGTGATCACGATAGTGAAGATATGCAGAGAGCTGAACGTACGCGGCCACCGCGGGGACATATCTGCGGCAAAGGTCTCCAAAGCGCTGGCCGCTCTCGACGGCAGGACCCAGGTCTCCGATTCCGACATCAGCGATGCGCTCGTCCTCTGCCTTTCCCACAGGAGATCCTCCAAGGCGGAGAAAGAGAAGGTTAATGCGGAGGCCGCTGCGCTTACAGAGGCAGAGGCCGAAGAAACCGTGCTTGTGGAGGAAACGGCTCCGGACGTGCAGGTCCCGGCGCCGGAATGTTCCGAGGAAGACAAGGTGCCCGAAGAGAACGGCGATCCAACTCCTTCCGATGCGCCTCCGTCCGCGGCATCGCGTTACGACACGATATACGAGAAGGCCAGGGAGGCCCTGGACGAGATCGAGGAGCTGGAGGCGTTCCGCCTGCACGAGATCGCCGGCATCAGAAGCAAGAGGGCTCCGCTTTCGATGAGGAACTCGGGAAGATACAGAGGATTCAGGATTCCCCGGGGGAAGACCTCCGACCCTGCTTTCGATGCGACCGTGCGCGCGGCGGCCCCCTTTCAGACGATCAGAAGGTCCAAAGGGCTGAGCATAAAGATCGAGCCACAGGATATACGGGAGAAGATAAGGACCAGACGCAAATCGTGTTCGTTCATTTTTGCGGTGGACGTCAGCGGCTCCCTCGTGAAAGGAGGGATGATGGGCGTGGTACAGGACGCGATAAGGTCCATGCTCATGGAGAGCTATGTCAAAAGAGATAGGGTGGCACTGGTCACCTTCAGAGAGAGGGCCGCAGAGGTGGCGGTGCCGTTCACCCGTTCTGTGGAGCTGATATGCGACACCCTCGAACAGGCCCCGGTAGGAGGATCGACCCCGCTGGCCAGCGCTCTCATCGTTTCCAGGGACTACGCGGTGAACTATCTCAGGAAGCACCCTGGGGAGAAATGCTATGTTATCCTCATAACCGACGGATGCGCGACGCTGCCTGCATTCCCGTGCGCAGACCCGGCGGGAGAGGTGAAGCGTATCGCGGCAGCGATGAAGGATCCGAACATCGAATGGACGGTCATCAACTCGGGGAAGGTATACGATGTGAAGAGAAAGGATGATGCACGCAGACTTGCCGAGCACCTCGATGGCAGATACATCGACATCAAAGATCTCGGTGAATACTGAGGAAGCACGGGCCGATGGATAAACGATACCCCCGTCATACAGGTTCAGAAGACAAGTGGTGGCCTAGCGTAGCTGTTGCAGCATCCCACGGATTCGTTGCAGGCCCTCGTTTTTCGCTCAGAGCTCTGCCTAGGCCTACGGCGCGGTGAGTGCCTAAGCTCGAAACTCTCGCAGATCGAGGAGAACCGCATACGTCAGACCGCGGGCCTCATCGATGATCATCTCGCAGACCGCGCGCTTATGGTTAAAATCGCAAAGAAACGCCGTCCTTCGACGCAGGAACCCGAAGAGCTCTTCGTCGCAAATCAGCTAGGCGGCCGCATAGGTGCATTCTCATCCGAAGGATGGGGGTGGGACCGCCGCGTCATCATTCCATTGAGGGAGGCGCTCGGCTTCCATTTCTCAAATCACACGTTACGCCGCACGTTCGGCCGTACGATGTACTATGTCGCAAAGGTCGACATTGTAACCTTGGCAAG
>DAMX01000085.1:0-5348 GCA_002497195.1 Methanomassiliicoccaceae archaeon UBA354
GCAGTATCTGGTCATGTTCTGCCTACCTTTTTCCTTGAAACTACGCACTCTGCTGCCATTACGGCGGTGCCGATATCGAGCGGATCGTGTATTATCGCACGGGCCTTGGCCACTCCCTCCGCGTCGAAGCTGAACGGCACCCCCGGCGACGATATCACTGCACCCTCAACGATCAGGCGCCCCGGTATGAGCCCGGGAGACGCATTCAGAATATATTTATGTGATGAGATCGCAGCCTCGACGCTGGCTATTGCGGACGCATGGTAATTCTTCGCCAATTTTTCCGCCTTTCCGGGAACGAGGTCCGTGACGCTGACAGTTGCTCCCTTCGACGTGAGTATCCTGACCGCTTCCGTCCCCACCAGCCCGGCACCGATCACGAGTACCTTCTTACCCCTGAGCCCTCCGGCCGCGCCGTCCAGCGCCTCGGTATACCCTGCTGCGGTGGCGAAAGAGTTGTCGGAATACACCCCCGTCCTCCTGTTATACGCTATGTACCTGACATCGTCTGCTGTGAATATGATGTCCGCCTCATTCTCGAGGGCCTCGTATATTCCGTCGATGTCGGTCTTTGTTGTAACAAAACTGGTGAACCCCATATTCTCCAGTATCGCGCTGACGCTCTGGGAGAAACCTCCTATTACGCCCAGACCGGCCGTGATTGGGACAGATGCCGCAGCATAGTGCGAGAGGTCGAAATCCTCCGGGTCTTCGCCTATCGATCTGAAAGCAAGCGTCCTGAGATCCATTCCTACGGCCTTTCGAAGGTCGTCGCTACGTTTCCCCGCGGTGCTGGGAATCTCATCTATCATATCCTCTGTAAGTCTGGTCATCAGACCAGCTCCGGGCTTCCGTCGTCGTATATCTTCGCTCCCGATTCGGATATCATGCGCTCGCGCACCGCCAGGCGTTTCCTGTCGGCTTCGGCCTCGTCGCGGCCGTCGGTTATCACCGTAGCATGCCACTCTTTCTTTCCTGGCTCATAGTCGGTGATCATACGGTCTGATCCGAAAAGCCCCTCGCATATCCGGGGATTTCTGATGTGTCCGAACTCCTTTTCGCCACTGGTGCTCAGGACGCCGTCTTTGAACACATAATGCTCGTAAACGCCCGCTCTGCGGGAATCTTTGCCTGAAGAGACCTTTCCCATAGCACAGTCGACAAGCTCTTTGAGCAGATTTATGCCGGAACCCGCTTCGATCGCCGCCGGGGTCTGGCTGGGAATCCTCGCATCGATCTCCAGCACCCTGAGCCCCTTGGGGGTGTCGATGGCCTCCATGTCCATAAGAGCTTTGAGATGCATCATCTCGGCGGTCTTTCTGCAGACGTCCCTGAACATCGCGTCTTCCTCGGCCGAGATGATGTTGGGATTGCATCTCACCATCTTGCAGTCGTATTTCCTGTCGAGCACAACTTCGGTTGTTACAAAGGCACGGGCCTTTTCGCCGTTCCCTATGGCCTCTATCGAAATGCTCTTCCCCGAAACGAACTCCTGCACGATCGGTACATCTTTCAGCTCGGCAACCCTCCTGAGTCCGGCCTGACGCTCCTCTTCGTCCCTGGCCGCCGTCACTCCTATGCTGCCGCTCTGGCAAGAAGGTTTGACTATGACAGGGAAGCCACACTCGGGCCATGGCTTCGGGAGAGGCACGCCGGCCTTCTCCATCAGAAGGTTGGAGCGTTCCTTCGAGCACGATGTTTCATATGATTTCATGTCGAAGAGCAAGGGAATGCCCGTTCCTTTGATCTTCGAATCCAATAACCTTAGGAGGTCCAGCTCCTCGCATGCCGGTATGACGGCATCGCAGTCGGCAAATATCCTCATCGCCGCATCCGGGTCCTTGACGGGGTCCGCCACATATGCCTCGTCGGCAAGTGCCAGCGCCGGAGCGTATGGTTTTCTGTCGACCACTACGGTCTCGTATCCCGCCCTCTTAGACAGGTAGACCGCTTCCATGCCCTGAAGGGCACCGCCCACTATAGCAAGTCTCATTCTAGCGCCTCCTCAGCTCTGCTTTCTTGCCGTCCATGAACGATTGGAACTCCGCGCTGGTAGCGGGGCGCTTGCCTATGCTTTCGAGTATATTGAACACGTTGTCCACCGAACGGTTGCCGTTCTCTATGTCCAGCTCATGCTGCGCCACTCCCGCGAGTTCTCTGTGCGGGGGAACGATCGAAGTTATCAGGTTGGCACCCGCGTTGAGCCTGTCCACCATCCCTGAGATCCCCTCTACGTCAAGAGTTGCGGGGATTATCCTGTCAGGATACATTATCCTCATTATGGCGATGGCAAGAAGTTCGTTTGTCGAGTCCGTCGCGTTAAGCGTGCTCATGGGCGTGCCTTCCTGGGGAACGAACGTCATCGCCCTGATCTGTTCGCATCCCTGCGGGCCCATCCTCATCACGAAATCGGCACGGTCATCGGGGGACTCTCCGAGCCCTACCATCATGCCGTCCTCGGTCAGCATCCCTGCTTCCCTGGCCCATCTCCTGACGTCTATGCGTGTCTGATAATCCTGCTCGAGCCTCAGCTTCTTGAAAAGTTCCAGATTGTACGTTTCCTGATAACATGCGTACCAGTCTGCGCCCGCCTCCTTCATCTTGGGAAAAACAGACCTCGTCACGGCTCCCGGGGAGACCATTATGCCTATGTCGACCGCATCTCTGACAGATTGTATGACATTGATCAATCTGGCACATTCGTCTTTGTACATCACGGGATCCTCTCCCATGGTCAGATCTACAAGGTTTATGCCGGCATCACTCAGATTTTCAGAGAGCTCTACTATCTCTTCGGTCGACTTCCTATATCTCTCGAGACCGCTGGTCCTCCTGAAATAGCAGAAGGAGCAGTTGTTTTTACAATATGTCGAAAAATATACGAAACCATACGTGAATATTTTGTTCCCGTATTCTCTGTCCCTTACTTTCCTTGCGGCCTCGAAAAGGACCTTCTGCTCTTCCGCATCCGAGTTGAAAAGCCTTACGACATCACTGTGCGTAAGCCCCTCCCCGGCTACCGACCTGTCTAATATTCCCTGTACATCCGTGAAATCACCTCAGTCTATTTTTCGTCCGTTAAGATATGTCAGGCTGCGCCCGGTCTTACGTACGCTGTTCTTTCCGTTTTTCATAGCCAACAGGCGTTCGAGGCCGAAGCCTATCCCGCACCATGGCTCATGAATGTCATGCGCCGCATCCAGTATATGAGGTCCGACGGCGCCCGATGCGACCTCGATTCCATCTATCTCCACGTCGAGGGTCTCCACATATACGTCCGACTCCTCGCGCACTGTCTCGTACTTCAGGCCGACCGTGTCCATTACAATGTCGATGAACTCCCGGAGGTCCGCCATAGGGTCTTCTATCTGACCCTGCTCCACGAGATTCAGCATCGTGAACTCTTCCAGGTGCCTGCCGCTGTGGGACTCTTTCCTGAAGCAGGAACCTATCTCGAAAAACCTTATGGTGCCTTCCGTGTGGTCTCTGAGCTTCCTCATGTAATAGTAGAGATTGGGAGCCAACATCGGCCTGAGACATCTTTTGCTGTCTATGAAGAAGACCTGTTTGTATAGTGGGTGGTCTTCCGTTATCGTCATTTTCGCCAGTGCGGCCTTTGACATCATAGTGGGCGTCCTGACCTCCGCAAAACCGGCATCGATGAGCGCCTTGCTCAGATCCCTCTCCAGCTGGACCAGGTCGTGACCGCGGGGATTGGATATCATGTCCTTCACGTCGGCGTCGTTATTCGACATCTCTGCCGCCATGAGCTTGGCGAAGGAGCTGTCCCTCTCCGCCGCATCGGAGAACTCCGAAAGGTCAACTGGGCCGTCGCCATATTCTCTCAGTTTCTGTATCTGCGATTCTGTGTAGCGTACGGCCATTTGATCACTGTTTTCCGTTAGTGGCGAGAGACCGGGGTGTCGATCCCCGCTAGCGAGGCTCTAGAGGCCAGCTGGTCGCCGGACCGTCCCCCACACTGATTAGCTATCTGTAAGCATGAAATAACTATCTAAACTATTGCATTAATTTTGAATCATAGTATTTCAATCTATGTCCTAAAAAACATGAGGGTCAAAATGTACCAGTGTGGGGGAATTCTTCGCGGCTTCAAAATATGCTCAGGTCCAGTCCGCAACGTCCCAGCGTGCGGACCGCTCTGTTGTAGACATTGATGTAATCATCGGTCGGAAGGACCGTGCCCACGTCATAGCATTCCTGGAAGCGTTTGCCTGCAGGGGCATGGGAGAAGTCCCTCTCGTACAGTCCGACCAGTTTTTTCAGCACGTCGTTTACTTCGGCGACATCCATGCCGGCGGTGGCACCTGCAACTTCCCCCATCATCCTGGCCTCCATCCCCGTGGTCCTGTCCTGGGTGACTCCCTTGGACGATGCTACTCCGGATATGAGCTCCCTTCCCGATGCAGTGTCTGTCATCGACTGGGCAGCGGTTTCCAGAAGGCACATCTCGGTGCATGGCCCTGCAAGGGTGTAATACTGATTTCCGAGAAGCAGATCTGTGTTCCTGTCCAATGCGGCGCATGCGTGGGCCGCGATCTGCAAGGTCTCCCTGGTCGTGGTGGTGCCCCATCTGATGTGTATCGGTCCGTCCAGATGTATGTCGCAGTTGAACAGCGCAAAGGATGCGACCATTGTCGCGACGTCGCATATGGCGGTTTCTTCTTTGCCGCCGGAATATCCTCCGAAGATGGGCATCTGCTCCATCATGATCACATCGCCGTTGGCCATCCAGCCTGCGATCATGTTCAGGCCCGACATGTCTATCTTGAGCTCGTTGAGCTGCGAGCATTCGTGAGAGTCGCAGGTCCTCATACCGGCCCATTTGGAATCAGAGACCAGACGTCCAGCTGCGGACAGTGGGGTCTCGGGTCCCTACATGGCGAGTCCGGGCCTTCCAGCACGGACACATGCCTCTCTGACAGAGCGGAGCTCTGTCATGGTCGCACGGATTTCGTACGGGGTGTTGGTCTTGGCAGAGTGTCCCTCGATGGTCGTGAGAACACCGTTGACGATAGTATCTACGATACCCTCCTGGGCATAGGACTGCATGACCTGTACGAAAACATCCTCCGAGATCGGGGATCCGGTGGGTCCTCCCTGTATGATGGGCTTTACTGGGCTGTTGCCACGTCTGGGGTAGAAGCGAGCTGTGTCCCTCCCGTCTCCCAGAATGATTTTCGTGGGGGTCTTCTTGATTCCCTCCCAGACTTCTTCCTCTGTAACATTCATTACACGGTTGTTGTCCTGACAATAGAATCCGGTTTCGACGAGCATCTCGAGACCTGCGTTGAACAGGTTATCCATCGTCGAAACCGGATTCTATTGTC
>DAMX01000014.1:0-23134 GCA_002497195.1 Methanomassiliicoccaceae archaeon UBA354
TATACCCCTTAGCCACAGCGGCCTGTGGGGTGCCTTATCCATATATGATTGATAAAGGTTTCTGGTATTGCCCTGCATGGCTGAACGTGCGGTTTACGCGCTTTTCCTCCGAATTGAAGAAACTATATCAGATGAATGCGCCTAACGTCATCCCATGAAGAAAGAGATGAGCTCCCTGGACGTCCGTTCCGTGGTATCGGAGATGTCCGCCCTAGAAGGTGCCCACATGGACAAGATATTCCATTGGGGCCCGGGCAACGTGCTTTTCCGGATAAGCGTCACCGGCGGGAAGAAGGAGCTTTTCTTCAAAGACAAAAAGTGGCTCCACATGCCGCCCGTGAAGCCGGAGGCCCCCGTTCTTCCCACGTCCTTCGCGTCCTTCATGCGCAAATACCTCGACAATGCCAGGATCGGTAAGACCGTACAGACGGGGTTCGACCGCGTCGTGGTAATGGATCTGAAGAAAGGCGAGACGGACTATCAGCTGATCTTCGAAATATTCGGCGGGGGGAACGTCCTCCTCGTATCGGAAGGGAAGATCGTCAACTGCCTTATACACAAGACTTACAGGGACAGGGCCGCCAGGCCGGGAGAGGAATATGTCATGCCCAGGCCGCGGTTCGAGCCCGGAGTGTCCACGTTCGAAGACTTTGCGACCTTGTTCAGGTCCTCCGATTCCGATACTGTTAGGACGCTCGCCACATCGGTCAACCTGGGCGGACAGTACGCCGAGGAGATCTGCGTCCGCGCCGGGGCCGACAAGAGGGCCCCCGCCGGATCTGTAGGCGACGATATGCTGAAGACCGTATTCGAAAAGATAGGCGAGCTTGTTTCTTCGGCCGCGTCCAGCCCCGAGCCCACAGCATACCGCAAGGACGGCAAGATCGTAGACCTGGCACCCGTGAGGCTGATGTCCTACGGGGAAGCCGATGCGGAACGCTACGAGACGATGTCGCTGGCGATCTGCGCCATGCTCAGGGAGACGGAGGAGACGGCCGTCGAGGACTACGTGGACCCAGACATCCTAAAGCTCAGACGTAGGATCGAGAAACAGGAAGAGACCATCGCAGAATACGAGATGGACGCGGAAGAGTTCAGGCTTCAAGCCGACGCGCTTTACACCGACTATCAGAAGGCAAAAGAGCTCCTCGCCGTTCTGGAACAGCAATCTAAGAGGCTCACCTGGGACAAATTGTCAGAGGGCGCGATGAGGATCCCTTTCGTCTCTTCCATAGACCCGTCCAAGAACACGGTGACCGCGTCCCTCGGAGGACAGAAGGTGGTTTTGGACTATACCAAAGGCGTCGACGCCAACGCCTCGGCCATATACCAGAAGGGGAAGGATATCGGAGACAAAGGGAAGAGGGCCCTCGATGCCCTGGATCTGAGCCGCGAAGAGCTTGAAAGAAAAGAGAAAGGATTCGCGAAAGAGAGACATCTGGCACTTACTCGCGCACAGCCAACCAAACAGTTCTGGTTCGACCGCTACAAGTGGTTCTTCACTCCTTCCGGAAAGCTGGTCATAGCGGGAAGGGACGCCCACAGCAACGACAACATCGTCAAGAAGCATCTCAAGGACGGGGACGTCTACGTGCACGCCGACATCCACGGCGCACCTTCGGTGGTTTTTAAGGAAGGTTCCGCCGCCTCCCCCGAAGAGCTGAAGCAGGCTTGCGTTTTCGCCTTCTGCCATTCCAAGGCATGGGTCTCCGCGATGTCGGACGGCAGCGCATTCTGGGTCCATCCGGACCAGGTGAGCAAGACTCCCAATCCCGGAGAGTTCGTCCCCCGCGGAGCGTTCATTGTCAGAGGTAAAAGGAACTACGAATATCACATCCAGACCGAGCTCGCGGTCGGAGAGGTGGACCACCAGGGCAACCGCAAGGTTATGTGCGGGCCCAGGGACGTGATCGAGGGGGCATCGGAGAAATACTTCGTCATCAGGCCCGGAAGAGGCAAGAACAAGAAGACCGCCTCCGATATAGCGAAGGCTTTCGAAGTGCCGGAGGAAGAGATCTCAGGAATACTGCCGCCTGGAGATTCCGAGATTACCGATAAGATCTGGCCTAAGGAATCCGTCAGCTGAACCGAACGTGGCGCTCGCGCCGGAATTCGAATCCGGGTCAAGAGATCCGCAATCTCTCAGGATATCCAAGCTACCCCACGCGAGCAAAAAGTGCGGAAAAAGTCTTGCGACTAAGGGTGTTTAAACCTCAGGGTGAGACAGATAGCGCGAGATGTATCCAGCGATCCTGTTCCTCATCGTAATCGAGGTTACGTCTGTGAGGGTGCTCACCATCTCCTTGTTGTTCTCGAAGTCCCTGCTGAATGCCTGGGGGTACTTGTTGAGGAGCTCAATGGACACTCTCTTGATGTATGTGGGTCTTATCCTTCCCATATCTTTCACCGAGTGACCCGATTAAGTATAATCCCTATTTAAGGCTTTTTAACTCTTTTCGGATGCCCGCAAGACTTGCTACCTTCCGGACAGGGGCCCCTTGCGCAAGGGGGGCCGGCATCCCCGAATATGGTCGGGGAAACGTCCCTGCATAGCCTGAGCATCTCGTCCGCCATCTCCCGTATCTCCCACTGGGCCCTCTCGCAGCACCTGAGGTCGAAGAAATGCAGCAGCTCCCTGGCGTTCATGGTTATTGTTATGTTGGTGGTGCAGCCGTTGGGAAGTATATACCTGGCATCCTCGGCCGGGACCCTCTCTATCAGTTTGGAATATGCGTCCCATATCTTCTCCATTGCCTCTTCGTATACCCTCAGGGCCTCGGGGTCGTTGCCCACGGTATGCGGGACGACGTATGTGGGCTCCCTCAGCGGAACGTACCTCTGGGACTGCTGAGAGAACGAAGCTATACGGTGCCTTACCAGCTGATGGGTCAGCGACCTGGACACTCCCGAAACTGAGAACGTGAAGACCGCATGCTCTATCACGGAGTGGTGGCCCATGGAAACGATCTGCCTCAGAGACTTCTCCGCATCGCCTTTGCCCAGGATCTCGTCCGCCGGCTTTTCGGAATAACAGGACCTGCCTGCCGCGGCGCAGATCTCGTCCGCGTCCCGGGTGTAAGATAGAAGCATAACTCTCATTGGATCATTCCAGCCTTTCGTACCATATATCGGACATGAGCTTACCTATTTTTTGTTCGTCCCTGATGTCCGCCAGGCGCACTTTCCTTACGTCCATGTCCTCGGGAAGCAACCTGACTATCCCTTCGACATGCGCGTCCCCGACGACCGCTATCATTTTTTTGTATCTCGCCGAGGCTTCGACGATTTTTTCCGCCATCGCCTCGTTACGTTCATCAAGTATTATCCGCATCATGGTCGGGTAGCGGCGCCTCATGCCGTCCATGTAATCTTCCTCGTTATCGGAAAAATCCTTCTGGGTCTTCTCTACGTCCTTCCTCGAGGACTTCCTGTCCTTCATTCCCGAGAAGCGCCAGCGGAGCTTCTCCATCAGCGACATCTCGTCCCACATCCTCAGGAGCATCTCCACCGCATCCCCGTCGATGAGCATCACTTCCGCGCCTGCTGCCTTTCCGGCCCTGCACGCCTCCAGGAGCTCCATGCCCGCATAGGTGCCGAACTGCGATGCCGTCCTGCTCTGGGTCTTTCCCAGGGATTTCAAGATCCCGGGTATCTTCACCGGCTTCTGGTCCTTGGGATGCTCGTATGTGCCGTCCATCACCTGGAACCTTTTCTCGTCGAGTTCCACCAGCACCGCGTCGGGCCAGGTGTTCTTGATGATGAATCGCACCTGCTCCTCCATCTTGAAAACGTGACCGGTACCTATGATGAGCAGCATCGTCCTTCCCATGGTTCCCAACAATAAAATCGTTAGGATAACATTTTATCCGTTAATTCTGCCATCTGGTACCATGCGCGAGATAATCAAGGTCGCTGGACTCGGCAAAAGCTACGGAGACATACTTGCCGTAGACGATATCTCGTTCAGCGTGGGGGAGAATCAGCTCTTCGCGTTCCTGGGACCGAACGGCGCCGGAAAGAGCACCACCATAAACATGATATGCACGCTTCTGGCTCATGATAAGGGAGAGATCGTGGTCGACGGCCACCGTATTGGGGAAGAGGACGCCGAGATACGGAGGATACTGGGCATAGTCTTCCAGAACGGGGTCCTCGATCCCCTGCTGACCGTAAGGGAGAACATCAGGACAAGGGGCGCCCTCTACGGACTCGGAAGGGAAGAACTCGAGAGAAGGGTCCTGTGGGCATCGGCCGCCGCAGGCGCCGGAGAGTTTTTGGACCGCCCTTACGGCAAGCTCTCCGGGGGGCAGAGGAGACGCTCGGACATCGCCCGCGCCCTGGTCAGCCGGCCCAGGATCCTGATGCTGGACGAACCGACGACCGGACTCGACCCGCAGACCAGGAAGAATATCTGGAACACCATCCAGAGATTGAAAGAGGACGGCATGACCGTATTCCTGACCACACACTATATGGAGGAGGCCGAAGGCGCAGACCAGGTGGTCGTCATAAACAGAGGCAGGATCGCGGCGGTCGGTACGCCTTCCGAGCTCAGGGAGAGATACAGCTCGGACGTCCTTCTGATCTCATCGAAAAACATCGGCCTGCTGACGTCCGCCCTTGACGCCGACTCCGTGAAGTACGAGATGGACGGGGGAGAACGCATAAAGATCAAGTTATCCAGCACAAAGGATTCGATAGACCTTATCTTCCGTTACAAAGAGTACATCGATGCGCTCGAGGTTAAAATGGGCACCATGGACGATGCGTTCATCGGTATTACCGGAGAGGTTATGATTTGAGCTTCAACGCAAAAGCGCCGCCGCCTTCTTCGATATTGGCATTGACCAAAAGGAACACTACGTTGTTCTTCAGGGACCGCGCTTCGGTATTCTTCTCGCTGATGGGCGCGCTTGTGGTCCTAGGACTGTACGCGTTCATTCTGAGAGATTCGTTCATCTCCGGCACCGGCTTGCCTGGCGCGGCGGAAGTGACTGACCTTTGGCTCGTGGGCGGGCTGCTCGCGATCGTCCCGGTCACCACGACCGCCGGATCTCTCGGACTTCTCGTTTCCGACCGTTACTCGGGCAGGACCGAGGATTTCAGGGCCTCGCCCGCATCCGCGTACGTCCTTACCATCGGGTACGTTCTGTCGACTTTCGTGGTCGGCTGCGTCATGTCGATTACGACGCTCGTCCTGTGCGAGGCGTACATAGTGGCGACAGGCGCACCGATCATAGGCGCGGTACAGCTGATGCGGCTGTTGGGCGTGCTCCTCCTCTCCGTCTTGTCTTCGACATCCATACTGTTCTTCGTTACTTCGTTCATTTGGAGCGAAGGGGGTTTTTCCGGACTTTCGATGATCATAGGCGTCATGGTTGGGTTCGTGGCCGGAGTCTATGTGCCGCTGGGAATGCTCCCCGGACCGGTGGGCTTCGCCTGCTCGATGCTGCCCGTCACCCACTCCGCCGCGCTTTTCAGAGATATCTTGGCGGGCCCTTCCGCGGCGGAGATGTTCTCCGGGGCCCCGGACGTCCAATTGGAGACTTTCAGACATGACCTCGGCTACGACCTGTATCTCGGAGATTGGATGTTCCCCGAATGGTCGGGCGCGGCGATACTTGCGGTCACGGCTGCCGCGTTCTTCGTTTTGGCGGCGTTCAACATGAACAGGAGGCGAAGAGATGGCTGACCTTTCCGAGAATATGCGTGTGGCCGCCGCCCTTACCGAAAGAGGGATTAGGATCTTCTTCAGGGACCGGTCTTCGGTCTTGTTCTCGACCCTCAGCGTGCTGATAGTTCTGGTCCTGTACATCGCGATACTCAGGAGCTCGATCGTTTCCGGGTTCGAAGGATACCCGGGCGCGGCGGCCATGTCCGACGCCTGGATCATCGCAGGGCTTGCAGGGATCGTGCCCGTTTCGTCGTCCGTGGCCGCCATGGGCCTGATAATAAAGGACCGGCACACGGGTGCGCTCGACGACCTGAGATCGGCGCCCGTGAGCTCTTTTTCGATCACCGCGGGATACCTTCTATCGACGTTCGTCATAGGACTTGTCATGACCTTCGTTTTCCTGATACTCGGAGAAGCGTTCATGTTTGCTTCCGGGCACGGGTTCGGAGCGATATCGATGCTCCAGGCCGCGGTGTTGATGGTGCCGTCGGTGTTCTCTTCCTGCGCATTCGTGTTCCTGGTCACCGCACTGCTCAGGTCCAAGGCCGCCTTCGACGGCTTCGCAGCGGTATTGAACGTACTGATAGGCTTCCTGACGGGGACATTCGTCCCGATAGGATACTTCTCAAAAGGCGTGCAGTCCGTCCTGACCTTCGTACCGGCGACCCATTCGGCGGCCGTGGCCAGGGACATACTCGGGACACCGGCCCTCGATGCCACTTTTTCGGCCTTCGGAGAGGTCCGGGAGCACAGGGACCTTCTGGGTTTCGACCTCTATATCGGAGACTGGATGGTCTCACCGGTGTTCAGCATATCATATCTGATCGGAACCGGGGCGGTTTTCTTCATAATCGCAGGACTGCTCATGAGAAGACAATGAGGGACACAGTTTTAACCGGGCCCTGACATCCCCGACCCATGGATTACGAACTTGTTTGTTTCGATATGGACGGGACCCTGACCACCCAGAGGAGCTCATGGGGATGGGTCCACGACGTGTACGAGGTGGACAACGGAGAATCCTACTACGCATTCTGTTCCGGCGAGATAGACGAACCTGAGTTCATGCGCAGAGACATAGCCCTTTGGAAAAATGCCGATCCGGACGTCACCATCGACAAGATCTCCAGGATTTTCAGGACGATGCCCCTGACCGAGGGGATACAGGGGACCGTCGCCGCCTTGAAGTCGGAGGGTATGAGGTGCGTGATAGTCAGCGGAGGCATCGACATAGCCGCGAAAATGATCGCAGACGAATTCGGCTTCGACTCCTACATAGCAGATTCCCTTGAGACCTGCGAAGGCGGTCGCCTCACCGGAGAGGGGATAATGAACGTAGACCTGCGGGACAAAGGAATAAACGTCAGGGAGTTCCAGAAAAAATACGGCACGGACAAGGACCGCACAGTGTCCATAGGCAACTCCTTCACGGACATCGGCATGTTCGGGAACAGCGGCCTCTCGATAGCCTTCAACCCCATAGACGAGATGACCGTAGAGGCCGCGGACGCAGTGGTGCGCTCCGACAACATCTCCGATGTGCTGGACATTATATTCGGATGATCACTCGTCGTCGAAATCCATTACGGCATACTCTTTCTTGCGGATCTTGCCGTAGACCCTGGTGATGTCGCGGGCTTCCGCGGAACCTTTCCTTAGGAGCCTGTCCTTCGTCTTGATCGCATGTACGTAGCAGTCAAAATCTTCAAAAGGTATCGTCATGCCGATGGTGAAATCGTCGTCCGGCTCCGCCTCGACCACCATCGAAAGGGTGCGGTGGTTGTCGTTTATAGATACTTTAACATTGAGCACACCGAACTGCTTGACCCAGAGGCACTTGATCCTCGTGGCCTGCGCCCTGCGCGGGTTCCTTCCCGATTCCTCGTCGATGAGCGTCACACGGACCCTCTCGCCGCTGTCTAAAAAGAACTCGTCCCCCTTCTCTACGATCTCATTGCTTTTCAGAACGGTCTCTGTTACCGACGTCACGTCCCCGTCGCTGAAAACGACTTTGACCTTTATGTCCTCGGGGAGGCGTATGGTCGTAGAAGCAACTGTCCCGCACTCGGTGCATTTGAAGGTCCCGGATACCGATGCCTTGCCGAACCTTCCTTTCAGTATCTCATGCTCCGTGAAATCACGGCATTTCGCGCATTCGAAAATGATGAATTCGGGAAGTTCTTCGTCGTTCATGATAATCACATTCAGGCCATAAACGGAAAACCATGTCCGGGTATGATCACGTCTGCGTATCTCTTTATCTTCTTAATACTTTGCAACGCGGCCTCGGCATTGCAGTTGACCGCAGGAGGATACATCTTCCTGTAGTTGCTCTCCGTCGGTATGGCATCGCCGGCGATCACAAACCTGCGGTCCGCATCTACGAAAACGCTCATGGACCCCTCGGTATGCCCGGGCGTGTGGACCAGTCTGACGCCGGGCACGAGCTGCATCTCCTCTTCCTTGACGACTATTGCTCCCTCTATTTCGATATCTTCCCCTTCGTGGATATATATCGCGGCCTTGGGGAAAAGGCTCAGATTCTGTATGTGGTCCGCATGCGCATGGGTAAGGACGACCGCGCTGACATCCCCGAACATAACTCCGTAACGCCTGAGGGAGTCTTTTATCATCGGCCTCATATAATTTGTACTGGGGTCTACGACGATGAGCCCGTTGTCGGTTCTGATCAAAATGCACGTAGAGTCTGCGCTGATCACTTTGCCCTCGCCGTCCCTTTCCAACCTCCCCGGGGCCAGGACATCGAGTCTAATCATACTCTTCCATTCGGGAGTGCGATTAAGCTTGTTCCGCATAATATATCATCGATGCCGATATTTTGAATGTATGCTTTATATCCCTGAGATAGTGACAGAGGTGGACAGCCGCGTCTATCCGCCTTCGGAAGACAGCTTGTTACTCATAAGCTGCCTCGATGTCGCGGCAGGGGAAAAGGTGCTTGAGATAGGTTGCGGTTCCGGGATCGTGTCCCTGCACTGCGCAATGGCGGGAGCGGTTGTCACGGCGGGAGACATCAACCCTCGCGCAGTGGAGCTCACCAGAAGGAACGCCGAACTCAACGGGATCAATATCGACGTTATCGAAACGGACGTGTACGGTTCCGTTTCCGGCAGGTTCGATACGATCGTCTTCAACCTACCGTACTTGCCGGTCGATGACGATTGCGAACTTTCCGAGGCATGGTCCGGGGGCGAGGGGGGCCTGGGGCCTCTTCCCGAACTTCTCAGAGGCGCAGAGGATCACGGGAGGGAGGGATGGCGCGTGGTGGTGGTCATATCCTCTCTAATGGACCGGGAGATGTTAGATCCTCTGCTTTCAACGTATTCCGTCAAAATCCTCGGGGAGCTACCGCTGTTCTTCGAGCGGTTGCGGGTGCTGCAGATATCCTCATCCGATAAGCTTTGAGATCTCTTTCGCGAGAATATCGTTGGCGGCCTTTCCGTCGATCTTTCCTCTGAGCGCGGCCATCACGGGGCCCATCAGGGGACCTATGGCCTCCATTCCCTTGCTGCGCACGAAATCCTCCCTCTCCCTGACTATAGATGCGACTATCCTAGTCGCCTCGTCCTCCTCCACCGCCTCCAGCCCCAGCTTCGAGACGGCCGCCTGAGGGGTTGTGCCCTTGGACACCTCTCGTAATATGTCGGGAAGCGCCTCTTTCGCGAACTTGCTATGTGCCAGCATATCGAATGTCCCGATCATCGCGGATTCGGGGATTTCGGTGGCCGCTATCCCCTCGCGCTCCAGCTCGCTGTAGGTGTTTGTAAGCGTGGTCGCAACAACGGAAGACAGCCCGCGGTGGGCCCCCGCCAGCCTCTCGAAGAGCTCGTAGTTGCTCTCCCTAAGCATCTGATGGGCCTGCTGGGCGTTGATCCCGTACTGTTCGACCAGCCTTTTCTCGATCTGCTCCGGAAATTCAGGAATGGACGCCCTGATCTCCGCCGCTTTCTCCTCGGTTATAAGGGTCGGAGGCACGTCGGTCTCCGGATACATCCTGGCCGCTCCCGGCAGAGGCCTCGAGTATTTCGTGGTGCCGTCCGGCAGGGGGTCCCTGGTCTCTTCCGGGATGCCTTTCAGCGCCTCGTTGGCACGGTCGACTGCGGCGACCAGCGCCTCCCTGGCGGTAGCCTCGGGCGCCGCGCATATGACGAACGCGTCTTCTGGAGACGATATTCCGAGATAGACCTTCAGCGCGTCGACGTATTCCATGTCGATCCCGTAGTTCGGAAGTTCGTCGGAATGGAATATGCCCTTGACCCCGTGGGTCCTTGCCCGCTGGGCCATCTCTGCTCCCAGCCTCAGCCTCCCGTTTTCGCCGTTCATGACCCCGGCGAAGCCTGGAAGTTTCACTGCCAGGACCGCACCCTTGCTCTTGATGGCGGCCGTGACGATCTTGGAAGGGCATTCCCTGAAAACGTCCGTCGCATCGACTATTCCGGCGGCTATGGGCTTCACTCCCCGTTTCCCGAGGATCTTCTTCACTTCCAGGAGCATCTTCTGCCTGTTCACCTCGTTGCGCACGAAGTCCGGCAGCATCTTGAGCTCCTGCACCCCTTTGATCTCGATGCGGGCCCCGCCCGGGATGGAGATGTTCAGGTCCTCCCTTATGGTCCCGATGCCGCGCTTCACCTTTTTGGTCGCCCTGAGCAGCGAGCCGAGGCGCATGGCCACCTCCATCACCTCTTCCGGGGTCCTCATGTCCGGACCCGTGGCCACTTCGATGAGGGGGAAGCCCAGGCGGTCGAGCCTGTAGGTCACTTCGTTGCCTTTGGTCTCCATCTTGCGGGCCGCGTCCTCTTCGAGACAGATCGACAGTATCGAGATCTTCCTTCCGTTGACCTCCACCTCTCCGCCCGTCGACACCAATGCCGTCCTCTGGAAACCGGAGGTGTTCGAACCGTCCACCACTATCTTCCTCATGAAGTGGATCTCATCGGTTATGTCCGCGTTCAGCATGGAGGCGAAAACCAGCGAGACGTCCATGGCCTCTTTGTTTACGTCATGCGGCGGCTCCTCGTCCAGGTCCACCAGGCATGAGCATCCGTGGCAGCATTGGTACCTGAATTCCATGTGCCTCTCGTGCTGTGCCAGCGCCGCGCGGTCTATCTCCCCCATCTCGCTGGTCGTGGGCCTTAGTTTACGGTAGTGCGCACCGAACCCCTCGTCGCAGAGCACCGTGTCGCATGAGCAGAACAGCTTCTTGGTGTCCAGCTGCTGGTGTATCTCTATCCCGCACATCATTTCATAGTCCATCAGGCCACCCTCCTGTCGCCCGTCTCGCCGGCGAGCGGGGCCTTCATCAGCTCCACGGCCTCTTCCCTGCCGGCAGAGTTCGCGATGGCCCACATCAGCTTCACGTATGCCGTCTCGGGCAACATGTCGCCCACGGGAACCGCGCCGGCGGAGAGCATGTCCCTCCCGGTATTGTATACGTTTAGATTCGTCGTCCCTCCCAGGCACTGGGACGTTATGATCACGATGGTACCTGAATCGACCGCCTTCTTGATGGCGGGGATCATGTTCTCGTTCACATGGCCCAGCCCGGAGCCCGCTATGACGGCGCCCCTGCTGGCGAGCAGGACGTCGGTGAACATGTCCGGGTCCATCCCCGGATATGACTGCAGAAGGACGCATTTCTTCTCCATTCCCGTCCTGACGGCCGACTTTCCTTTGGAAACGGCCCTCCCCGGGCCGGAGAATTCTATCTTTCCTCCGGCGTCCATGCGGGCCACCGGCGGAACGTTGATGCTGCGGAAGGCGTCGCGCCTCGAGGTGTGCATCTTCCTCACGCGGGTCCCCAGGTGCACGGCGAAAGAATCATCTCCATGAGTGTCGTGCATGACCACGAACACTCCGGCCCTGCCGCCCTCGACACAGAACCTGGCACTTGCCATCAGGTTGCCGGTTGCATCGGACGACGGACGGTCGGAAGACCTCTGGGCGCCCACGAGCACTACGGGCTTGGGTACTTCTCCGAGCATGAAGGACAGGGCCGCGGCGGTGTATCCCATGGTGTCGGTGCCGTGGGGTATGATTATCCCGTCGGCACCGGCGTTTATCTCCTCGGATACTGCCTCGGCCAGCTTCTGCCAGTGTTCCACATTCATGTTCTCGGAGAATATCGAGAAGAGCACTCTGGCCTCGATGTTGGCTACGCCCCTCAGCTCCGGAACCGCATTCACCAGCTCGGACGTGGATAAGGCGGGCTGGACGGCCCCTGTCCTGTAGTCGACATATGATGCGATGGTACCTCCGGTGCCGATCAGGACCAGCTTCTTCAATCCATCCTTAGGCTCCCTGGGCGGGACGTCCTTCTTTCTGTCGGAAGGCCGCTCGGTCACCCGGACCTCGGAGTCCCCGTACATCCTTACGCCTATGTTGTACCCGCTCTTCAGCTTCAGAACGAGTATGTCGGGGGAGCTGAAGTCGTGGTGGGGCATCATGGTGCCCTCATACTTGCGGCCTTTGGAGATGACTGTGAGTTTGCAACCCTCCGACGCATCTGCAGATGCCAGGAGTCTGGATAATGATTCTGAATAGCTCATTTGAACGGCCCCACATCATGCTCCGTCTTTATGACTTTTGCGAGAGGCCCGTGGTTAACATTATTACGGGCCACGGTGTTGACCTCTCCATGCACTTCGTACAGGTGGGCATGGAATACGACGTTCTCAAGGAGAACGCCAAATTGGCCCATAAGAACTACCGTCTCCTGAAGGAGCACGGGATCAGGTCCGTAGATTTCATGGGGTCCATAGGTTCGGGGAAGACGACCCTGATCATCAAGCTCGCCGAGAAGCTGAGGGCAAAAGGGCTGAAGGTATGCGCCATCGCGGGCGACGTGACCGGTGACGACGATTTCGCCAGGATGAAGAAGTCCGGCATGGATGCCGTCAACTGCAACACCGGCTCCGAGTGCCATCTGGACGCGAACCTCGTCGCGAAGGCCCTTGGAACGATGGACCTTGGCAGATACGACGTTCTCTTCATCGAGAACGTGGGCAACCTCGTATGTCCCGCAGATTTCCCTCTGGGCACCGACTACAGGGCGGTGGTCATATCCACTACGGAAGGAGACGACATGGTCAGGAAGCATCACAGCATTTTCCTCCACTCCGATCTGGCGATACTGAACAAGATGGACATCGCCGACGCCGTGGACGTCGACCCGGATGTGATCATGGAAGACTACAGCAAGCTGACCGGAGGCCTCAAGTCCATGTACACATGCAGCGCGAAGAAGGACGAAGGAGTGGACGAGATCGTCGCCGCCCTTAAGCTCTGAGGTGCAGAGATGAGAGTGCTTACGATAGGAGGCGGCGGCAGGGAGAGCGCCGCGGTGGACGCGTTCCACAGGGCAGGTTCGGACATTTACGCCGTTATGAAGAATTCTAATCCCGGCATAATCGAAAAAGCCAAAAAGTACCTGCTTACGGACGAGAAGAACATCGCGGAGATCTGCAGATTCGCGAAGGAGAACATCATAGAACTGGCGTTCGTGGGGCCGGAGGCGCCCCTGGAGGCGGGCCTCGTCGACGCGCTGGAGGAGGAGGGTGTGCCCTGCGCCTCGCCCACGAGGGCGGCGGCCAGGATCGAGACCTCCAAGTCGTTCATGAGGGAGCTGGTCCGCAAGCACAAGGTGGACGGCAACCTTGAGTACGCGGCTTTCGACAACCCCGCGGACACGGAGACATACCTCAAGAAAGTGGACCATGAGATAGTGGTCAAGCCCGTGGGGCTCACCGGCGGCAAGGGCGTCAAAGTACAAGGCGAGCACATCCACACGATGAAGGACATAATGGGCTATGTCAACGAGATATTCGAGAATAATATCGGAGGGGCCGGGGTCATCATCGAAGAGAAGGCCGTAGGAGAAGAATTCACGCAGATGGCATTCTGCGACGGCAAGACCGTGGCCCCGATGCCGTTGGTTCAGGACCACAAGAGAGCCTACGAAGGCGACGTGGGACCGAACACCGGCGGCATGGGCTCGTACTCGGATGCGGACCACCTTCTCCCCTTCGTGGGAGTCGAAGACCGCAGAAAGGCCTTGGATATAATGAAGCAGATAGTCTCCGCGATGTCTGAGGAGGGATGTCCATACCGCGGGGTGATGTACGGTCAGTTCATGCTCACGAAGAGCGGCCCGAAGATAATCGAGATAAACGCCAGGTTCGGAGACCCTGAGGCCATGAACGTCCTGCCGATCCTTGAGGACAACTTTGAAAAAATCTGCTGGGACATGGCCAAAGGAACGCTTTCGGGAGCGGTTAGGTTTGCCAAAAAGGCCACTGTGTGCAAATATGTCGTCCCCCGCGGATACGGGACGAAGCCCGAAGCGGGACACAGGATATCCGTGGACATGGAAGGTGTGAAAAGGAGCGGCGCCGAGGCTTTCTACTCCAACGTCGACATGAGGGACGGGGTCCTGGTAACCGGCACTTCCAGGGCAGTGGGGGTGGTCGGGATAGACGACTCTCTCGAAGGAGCCGATTGGAACTGCGAGACCGCCCTGTCGTTCGTGGAGAGCGATGCCATCTTCGTCAGGCATGACATCGGCACCCGGGACCTCATCCAGCGCAGGGTCGACCATATGAGAGAGATCCTCGGGAAATGACGCGCCTGGCCGTGAAGGTCGCCTATCTCGGAGAGGGCTTCTCCGGGTCCCAGGCCCAGCCGGGGCTGCGGACCGTCGAAGGGGAGATATCTTCCAATCTTCAGACCATATGCGATTCGACCGCAGAGGAGCTTGATCTGAAACTCGCAAGCAGAACGGACCGCGGGGTAAACGCCCTCGGGAACGTAGCGGTCTTCAGCACGGAATTTGGGGACTGCGAGGTCCTGCTGAAGGCGCTCAACGCGGTGTCCAGGGGAGTTTATTACCGTTCCTATGCCCGGGTCCCCGACGATTTCAACCCCAGGTATGCGGATGTGCGGAAGTACCGCTATGTCATGCCTTCCGAGGGAATCGATTCGGAACGCGCCCGGGAGTGTGCCTCCCTCTTCGTGGGCGAACATGATTTCGTACGTTTCTGCAAATATGACAACAAACCCACGACGGGAAAGATCGAATCCGCAGAAATCTGGAAGGACGGCGACATACTCGTTTTCGACTGCAGTGCCAGGTTCTTCCTCTGGAACCAGGTCAGACGCATGATGTCGGCCATCGCCTCGGTCGGAAGGGGCGATGCCGAGACCGAAGATGTGGTGAGGGCCCTGAATGGCGACGACATAAGCTTCGGTGTCGCCCGCGCAGACGCTCTGACCCTCAGGGACGTGGTCTACGAGGGTCTGGATTTTACTGTTCCCGACATGGCGATGTTCGACTCCAAGGTCAAGGAAGAGATGTTCCGCAGCAGACTGAGGGAGTCCTTTTTCACCTCCCTTTAAACCGAACTAAGGGCATACCGTCCCATGGAAGGTCTTTCAGAGGGGCTCGCTTCGGCCTCGGAATTCTTTAACCGTGCAGAGGAACGCAGAGAGTACGCCATCCGGTCATCCCGGGACATAATCCGAAGGTCGAAGAGGATAATCCATTCAATACACGAAGGCGAAGACTATTCCGAGGACGCATTGAAGATCGCGGAAGAGGTGGGAAGGCTGGTATCTGGCCTCGGGGAGGAGCCCTGCCTGCTCTACTCCGGCCCTGCGGCAGATGCGATGTCCGAATACGCGGAGGCCGCCATACTCGGGAGCTTGCTGAGGGACGGGACCGTACCGACGAACCTCGGCCTCGGAATAACCGAACAATCATGGGCCCTGGGCCTTGCAGATTCGGTGGGAGAGCTCAGAAGGGTGGCGCTGAAATGCCTTATGGCCGGGGACATGGAAAGGGCCATGACCGTCTACAGGATGATGGAAGAAGTCACCGACGGGCTGCTTATGTTCGACGTGCCGGACGCTGTGGCCCCGATGAGAAGGAAGCAGGACATAGCCAGAGGAATTATGGAGCGGACGCGTTCGGACATAGCCATAGCTGCAGTGATGTCAGAAAAACAAATTGAGCGGGGTTTCCCCCGCTAAATGATTTAACGCCTTCCCTTGGGCTTTCCGTAGTTCTTAACGGGCTTCCTGATGACGAATATGAGAATGACCACCAGGATCACGAAAAGCAGTGCCACAAGAACCGTTGCGATCTGGTAGTCGTCATGTCCTATGTAGAACACGCTCTCCCTGTCGAGCCCGGTGATGTCCACCATCGAAGTCTCGCTGACGGCCTTGTAGGTGTGCTTCCCCGAAGAAAGAGAGTCCGTGACCCACTCGAAGGTCGCGGTGTCCGTCTCTCCGGGCGCTATATCCGTGACCGTGGTCTGGCTATCCGGAACTGCCTTTCCGTCGACGATGAAACTGACCGTAAGGGAGCTCAGTGAGACTTTCCCGTTGTTGGTGATCTCCGCCTTAAGGGTTATAGGCACCACAACCTTAACGGATGCTTGGCTGGATCCGCTGACTTCGATCTCCTCGGTGCCGACGGTGACGTTCCCGCTGTATTCCACCACAAGCCTGTATGTGCCTGCGGAGGACGGGGCCGTCACGGTTATCGTCTTCGTGCCGTTGGAAGTATATGTGCCTGTGGAGGGGGATACCGCGCCGGACATCTTATCTCCGTCCGAATTCAGGAGATATGCGGTGAAGGTCACGGCCATAGAGCTGTAGCTGCCTTCGTAGTAGAAGGGCGCCTCGTAAGTTATGGATCCCCCGGTCTTGACCGTGTAGCCGTCCACGGGGTTAACGTTGAAGTACTCCGCATCCGACTCGTCCGCCGTGGCAAGGCATATGCCTGCCACCATAAGCAGTGATACCGCCCCTATTATCGAGATTACTTTCTGCGTCTGAACACCCCCCTCTTGGAACCGAGCCAGATTATCATCACTATCACGACCGCGCTCAGCACGAGCAGGACCCAGAACGCATCCTGGACCTGGCTTCCGGTCTGATACACATTGTCGCCGGATGCAGACGCTGAAGAGTCGAGGACCGCGTCCTGCTTCGTAACGTCGAAAGATCCGGTCGCCACGGAAGAACTGCCATGCATAACTTCCACGTCGATCTGGATGTCCGGGACTTCCGCGTCCGAACCGTCGGCGTTGATCAGCTTCACGTAGATCGTCGTGTCGGCGTATCCCGCCACTGGGAACTCTCCGGTCGGATCTATAAGCTTTCCGTCGGCATCCGAAACGGTGAACAGCCACCCGGCGGGGACGCCCGTGACCGTCACCTTCGCATGCATGAGGTAGTTGGCTTCGCTCCTTACAGTCACCGCGTACATGTACTCGTAATCGTTGACCGCGTCGGGGCTGGCGCCCTCGTCCGTAGCCACCATTATCGTCACGTTGTCGGAAGAGGCGATCTCGACCACATATCCGCTGGGGATCAGGCACGTTGCCTGCGTGGTCCCCTCGAGGTCTACAAGCGAGACCTCCATCTCTGGGTTGCCGTCGCCCACCTTGAGCGGATCCAGCCATCCAGAGACTTCGACGGTGGTTGCATTCGGGCCGTCGACCGTGACGGTGTAGGAACTGTCCAGCTGCCACGGGCCCGACGACACTACCGCGTACGTCTTTAAGCCCGTCGAATCGGCGGACGGCGTCACGTCGATGATAAATTTGAAACTTCCATCGGCGGACGGCGTTATCGAGGCCGGGTCAACAGATATTGTCAGGTCCGCATCAGGGTCTGCGACTATAATCCCGTCTCCGGTCAGCTGCGCGTTGACGGTGTTAGTCTTGGACGGGTCGACCGTCGCGGTCACCGTTCCGGTGTAGCTGTAGTCGCTGGAGCTTATGGTCTTCGTCACGTCGAACACTATCGTCACATCGCCTATGCCGGCGGGTACCTGCGTCTCGTAGACCCCGTCGGTGACGGTTGTGAAGATCGTCTGCGAAGAGGATGTTATCATCGCCGTACCGCTTCCGGACACTCCGACGTATCCCTTGAGGGTTACGGCGTCTTCCAGAGTCCAGGACGGGTTGTCCAGGGACGAGCCGTCGTAGTAGGCGTACGCCACCTGGGTTTCCGTCTCCGCTTTGAACAGGTACTCATGGCCAGACTCCACAAGGTAGTAGCCGGTCCCCAGGCTGACCTTGTAGTATTCGGCGTCTTCGTTGTCCGGGTCCGCCGTCACTGTGACGGTTGCACCTGTGAGGACAGGCAGTTCGACCTTCGAAAGGGATGTCGCTTCCGTGTCTGCGACCTTGTACATCGCAGCGTGGCCGGCGTATACGCTGACCTTGCTGTATGTATAGACGCCCCCGTTCTCCTCGATGCAGTAATAAGTCCCGGGCTTTACATCTTCAGACGCTCCCGCGGCTATCTCGTAATCCGCCGTCGTGGAGGACGAAGATGACATCAGCCATGTGTTCTCTTCAAAGTTGATGCTCTGGGTCATCACGGTGCTGCCTGTGACTGTGCCTATGTTGAATGTTGCCGTTACGCTCTCGGTGCCGGCGGAGATGGACTTCGTCAGATCGGAGCATGACATCGCCTAATCGTCGAAGCCTGCGATCAGGACTTCCGCTGTGACGCCGTCGGGTATCTGCATAGTGGCTTTGCCTTCGGAATTGGTCATTCCGTAGATGACATCCCCGTCCCCGAGCGTGACCTCGACCGCTCTGAACGCCACGCCTTTCTGGCCGTCGGTGCCTGAGCTGAACGTCAGGGTCACGGTAAGCTTCCGGCCGTCCTGGGTCCTTATGTCGCCCAGGTCTGTGCCGTCGGCTATCGTCACGGATTTTATGAGGCATGAGCCGTCGGTCCCCACGGCATACATCGTGTAGTCGCCGGCAGGGAGCATTCCGCTGATGTTGCCGTCTTCGTCCGCGGCGTAACCCATGGTCACCCCGTTGGTGCCGAAGAACGTTACCGTTCCGGAAATCGCGTCGCCGGATGAGGACTTTAGCTTTCCGGTGAAGCTTACCGCCGTACCTATGTCCGTGTAAGTGCCGGGCGCCGCGTCGTACGTCTTAACGTTGCTGCCGTCGAAGAGGGTGAACACCGAATCGGACTTACCTGCGTCGGGCAGGTTGGCTGTCCCTGCGGAAGCGTTGACAGATGAATAGCCGGGCGCCGTTACTGTTATTATGCCCGTCATTCCCGCCACGGTCTTGACGTCCCCGTAGACGGAGATCTTGGCGGTTACCGTAGATGTCGAGCTGACCTTGGCACTGTATGAGGTTCCGACCTTGTCCTTCGCATAGACTATGTACTGTCCGGAGTAATCTACGCCCGTTATCGAGCGCATGACCGATATTGTGACCTTTCCGTAGGCATCGGTGTCTGCCGCGGCCTCGTACAGCGTTCCGTCGAGCAGGCTCTGCGCCACGACCTGTACGCCGGTCTGCGGGGCACCGTACTGATCTGTCACGGTGACCGATATCTTGCCCTCAGGCTCTATGTCCACTCCCGCGTTGTCGCCGGGATATATCGTCACGGTCTTTGTGCCGAGGGTGTAGGTTCCGATGGTCGCGGTTATAGTGTACTTGTCGGACGGCATGTCCGGGAATGTGTATTCACCGATGGCATTGGCTGCGACGGTCACTGTTGTACCGGAGTACTTCCCCACCGCGGTTACGCTTACCTGGGACGTGCCGCCTGTCACCGTTCCGGAGATGGTGGATCCGGTTATGTCCGTGGCTATCGACGGGTCTGCGACCGTTCCGACGAACGTTCCTCCGACCGTCAGGTCCGTACCGGTGTACACTCTGATCTCGTAGTTGCCCGAGGTCGGGACCATTATGGAATAGTTCCCGTCGGAGTCGGTGAACGATGTGGAACGCTGAACGAAGGTTCCGTTCTCGTCCTCCTCGAACACGGCGACCTTGGCGCCCTGCATGGGCGTTCCGCCGTTGTAGGTAATCTGCCCGGTCACAGCGTTCTCGTCGGCCGTGTCTGACACCTTAAGGAGAACGATGCTTGAGAAGTAGTTGATCAATCCTCCGTTGGTCTTCTGCAGCTCGATGGCATCGTATCCGTCCATGTAGACCCATCCGCCGTCGTTAAGACCGGCTTCGTCGTCCGGGTTGTATTTGACCTGCCAGTACACGACATCGAATCCGCTTAGCCCGAGTCCGGGCTGTGCCGTGACGGTTCCGTCGCTGTACACCAGCTCATAGGCTATGCTCTGCGTGACGCCGGCAGACTCGTCGGTTACGCCGAAGAGCGCCTTCCACAGGAAGGACTCGTACATCTCGTCGGTATAGGTGACACCGCTGTAACCGTAAGAGAAATACTTGGTGACTGCGCCGTAAGAGTCCAGGGAGTAGTCGTTGAGGTACCCGAGGGTCGAGATCGAGGAGCCGTCTCCGTAGTATAGAGGGATCATCCCGGCGTTAAGTGCCACATAGGATATGCCGCCGTCCCCGCGCTCGTCGCAGACGTCGTTGTAGAATGCGATGACCTCTGTCTCCGTTAGGTTCTCGGTCACGTACTGGACCGCCCTTATGTATACTGCATTCTCGTCGCTGAGGGCCCCTGATATCCCGGTATAGATATCGGGGTTGTTGAGAATGGTCGACCTGCATGCCGCCGGGTCGTTGATTATCGACGCCAGGTCGCTGAGGCCCGCCGCGTTGATCTGATCCGAATATTTGTCGGTCCCGTCGGCTATTATGAGGCGCAGCGCCATAGCGGCATAGGCTCCCTCAGAACCGTTTGCCAGTATGATATTGGAAGCTGCCGAAGCGCCTTGGCCGGAGTTGCTTGTGACCGATACGAAGCCTCCCCTGCTGACAGCGGACGAGGAGTCCAGGAACCACGTAACCAGGGCGCCTTCCTTGGATGTGCCCGAGTAGGAATCCCAGATCATGTTCATCGGGTTGCTGTCCTCTGTGTTGATGGAGTACATTCCGCCGAGGTATCCGGAAGTGCTCCCGTCTTGATCCTCCGGGATGCTGGCGTCGGCAGCGAGCATCGCGTTGGGCGCCACGACGAGCAGAAGCACGCATACCAGAGATATGAAGGGCTCAGGTTTGAGTAATTTTTTAAGGCTCGCCTTGAAGCCGCCTCCCCTTATGGTGGAGAGATAGGTCCTCATGTCCACCATGCGGATCAGCTTTACTATGACGGCGGATGCCGCGATGGAATACATCGCGCCGGCCATTACTGCGCTTTCATACGAAAGCCAGCTGAGCACGAAAACTCCGATGATCCAGAGCATCGACATCAGGTAGGCCTCGGAGCGGCCCTTCTTGCCGAACCTGTAGAGCATGTACGTGAAGATAACGAAAGGCATCCAGACGGTAGCCCAGCCGTAGAACGTGGCCATGTATGATATCGAGACGTGCTGGGGCAGCAGGATCGCCGCGATGAGCGAGGTCTCATATATCTGGTTGCCGGAGACCGCGTCTTCGAACAGGCGCGGGGCCGCCAGGTAGAGTGCCGCCAATGCGGCGGCCGCGACTATGATCGGCACCAGGAAGGACTGCAGTTTAGGCCTCGACCTCATCATGTAGAGTATCCCGACGCAGACCGCGGAGATCGCCACGACCATTACCGGCCCGGTGAAAACCGCAAAGAACAGCCCAGCGGCCACGTAATAGGGCACGGACACCGCAAGTCCTATGGCGATGATCGTAAGATAGGATGCGAATACGGCGCCGAAATCACGGCCCCTGAGGCGGGCGAAGACGGCCTGGGCGACCATCAGGAACACCAACATGACGAAGGCCATGCGGAACCCGTTCCACGATAATGCCACGGCGGCGATCAGAAGCCCTGCGGGCACGGTGTATTTCAGCACATCCCTGGTGAATGCGCCCTTCATGCCGTCGGTGCGGCCGTCGAGAGCATTCATGGCCTTGAAAATCAACAGGGCCGCGGCCACGAAGAACAGCAGGACGATGCTCAGCTCGTTGCCGTTCGAGAACACGGACATGACGATCGGCAGAGGCAGCGTAGCGAACAGAAGCGCCGACACCAGGCCGACGGTCCTGTCGAACATCTCCTTCCCCAGCATGTAGACCAAGATGCAGGCTATCCCTGCGGCCACTGGACCGGAGAAGGCGAGTGCACCTGCTGCTGCGGTCGGGACGGATGCTCCTAGCAGCACGGCTATCTCGGCGAAGAACGCCAACAAGAAGTCGACCAGCGGAGGCTGGACCGAGGTTCCGCCGTACGGGTAGTTAAGCGATGGGTCGGAAAGCCCGAATGCTCCCGTAAGGATGCTCTCGATCGTGTGCTGGTGTTCAGATGACCCCGCGCCGGACAGGGCGAAGTTGCTTCCCGCGGATATACCGAACGAGAACACCGTCCTGACAGCGACGGCCAGCGCGACTATCAAAAGAAGCGTCAGCAGGAGCCAGTGTCTTTTTATCCAAGATCCTTCGCCGCCTTCTTTGGCGGCCAGGGCCCTCTTCTCAGCTTCCTGGGAAGATTTTTCCTTTCCGAATTTACGCATTATAAGGGTCTCCGTCCTTTAAGGTGGCGATTGATGTTTGATTGCCTATTTATAGGTTTACGGGCGCGCCCTTAATATATAGTCAGAGGTCTGCACAGCGCTCGATTTCGTCGCACAGAGTTTTGGCAACCGCCCTCGGGTCCCCTGATTTGTATATCGAGCGGCCGACTATCACATAGTCCGCCCCTGCGGATATGGCCGCCGCCGCGCTTCCGCCCTGGGCGCCCACTCCGGGCGAGAGTATCGTCCTATCCCCGACGACCGCCCGTATTGCCGCGATGCCCTCCGGCCTGGTGGCTGGTGCGATGAAACCGGAAGCACCGCATCTTACCCCCATCTCGGCCATCTCCACCGCATGCTTGGCGGTGAAAAGCCGCCCTCCGGGGTGGCTCATCTCAGTGACAGCGAATATCTCTGCGTCTGTGCCGGCGGCCGCGACGGCGGCCGCCAGCGAATCATCGCCCGTGAATGCATGCACGATGATTGCCGAAGCCCCCCTCGATACGCAGCCCTCCACTATCAGACGGACGGTGTTCGGTATGTCGGCGACCTTGAAGTCGCAGATGACGTCGTTGTGTTCCGCCAGCCGTTCGATCATTTCGGGACCGGAAGAGAGTACCAGAGGCCAGTTGATCTTAACAGCATCAACGCAGTCGGATACCGCATCGGCAATAGCCAGCGCCTTATTTCCGTCGGTCTCGTCCAGGGCGAGTACCAAACGAGTGTCCTTCTTCATGGTTCCCCGATAGCTCAGGGAGAGTTAATAAAACGTCGGAGCGATTATCGTTCATGACGATGAGGAGATTGGAGTGCGGCTCTGTGGCCGGCGGCGAACTCGCCAAAGGTTGTCTGTTCTGCTCCGAAGGTTCGAAGATGGTGCTTTTCGTGACCGGGATATGCCGCACCGGGTGCCCGTACTGCCCCGTCTCCCTCGAAAAGAAAGGGGTCGCTGGGACGTACGCGAACGAGCTCAGGTCCTCCTCGGACGCCGAGATACTCGGAGAGGCGGAGGCCATGGACGCCATGGGCACCGGGATAACCGGCGG
>DAMX01000014.1:23386-49442 GCA_002497195.1 Methanomassiliicoccaceae archaeon UBA354
TTCGGCCCGGGGCATCATATCCATCTGTACACTTCGTCGGTGGACCCGGGCAAGATAAGGCTGCTCAGGGAAGCGGGCCTCGACGAGGTCCGGTTCCATCCGGGCGACGGGACATGGGGCGACTTCGACACGGGAAAACTCGAAGAGGTCGTTTCGATCGGCCTCGACGTCGGCATCGAGGTACCGGCCCTGCCGGGGCGCGAGAAGGACCTTGATTCGCTGATATCCCGCGCCTTCTCGGCCGGCGTATCCTTCGTGAACCTGAACGAGCTCGAGTTCTCTGAGAGCAACTGGGACATGATGAAGAAGAACGGCTACAAGCTGAAGGACGACATCTCATCGGCGGTCAGTGGCTCTGAGGAGACCGCGCTGGCACTTATATCGTCGAACCCCGGCAGGAGGATACACTTCTGCTCCTCCTCGTTCAAGGACGGGATACAGCTGAGGCGCCGCCTGATAAGGAGGGCGAACAACACCGCCAAAGAATACGACGTCGTGACCGACGAGGGTACGGTCCTGAGAGGGATCCTTTACGCCGACGACCTTGACGGGGCGGCGGAACACCTCATGAAAGAATACGAGGTTCCGGACGTGCTCCTGTTCATAGACAGGAAGCGCAACAGGATAGAGGTGGCCTCGTGGGTCCTCCAGGAGCTGGCGGACGAGCTGCCCTACAAGTGCTACATCATAGAAGAGTATCCGACCGCGGACAGGCTGGAGGTGGAGAGGATGCCTCTCGGCCGCCACGCCCGCAGCTGATTAACAGGTTTCACCCTGGAGACGATCCCTAGGGGAGGGATCAGTCCACGCTGAGGCTCTGTATGTCGTGGTGTCTGTTCACGATATCTCTGGCTATGCGAAGGTTCTTGCCCTCTTTGCCTATGGCCCTGCCTTTGAGCTCCGGATCCACCGTCACGGTTGCGTGGGTTATCTCCCCGCGCTTCTCGATCACGACCTTCTGAGGGTTGTAGATATGGAATACGTTCATGACGAACTGTTCGGGGTCGGCCGAGTGTTCCACAACCTGGATGTTCTTCCCGGTCAGGTCCTTCAGTCTGATCATATGGTCCCCTTTCTTGCCCACCGCGATGTTGCCCTGTCCCGCCTCCACTACGAAGACGAGCTTGTCGGGGGTGTCCATGCAATCCACAGCGTTGGTGTGGGTCACCTCCTGGAACAGCGCGATGTACCTTAGGGTATCCTCTGTGATGACTATCTCTGCAGGCATTTCACTCACAGCGTAAGTATGTTTGAGGTGCCTTTGTCGATGACGGCCAGCGCCGATACCGAGAAGGGTTTTCCGCAAATGGCCCCGAGCTCCATGTTGTTGCCGTCGTAGACGTGGACCTTCACGCCCACTTTGTCTTTCAGCGTCTCGCTGGGGCAGTTCCTTGCCAAGATTATCATCTGGGCCTTGCCTGCCTTTATGGCCTTCTCTGTCTGGTCCACGCCGAACTCGACCTTACCCGTTGTAATGGCCGCCCTCAGCGCCTTGCTTATATCGACTTTTTCTTCACTCATTCTTCATCCCCCTTAGTTTTTTTCCTGGGTGTATAAATCAGGTTTACTGCTCCGGTCCCTAGCGTGACCGGCTGTCCTACAATGATGTTTTCCGTCACACCTTCGAGGTGGTCGACCTCTCCCACCATTGCCGCATGCAGCAGGTGGGCCGCGGTTATTTCGAACGCCGCCCTGGCGAGAACCGACGACTTCTTTCCGGAGACACCGTGCCTTCCGATGGCCTTGACGAGACCGTCATTGGTCATCAGGTCCGCGACCAGCATGATGTGCCTTATGTCGACGTCCAAGCCTGCTTCGCCCAGCGTCTCCCCGGCCTCGTGTATGATCGCGTTCCTGGCCGCCTCGATCCCCAGAACCTCCGCTACCTCCAGTATGCTGTTGGTCATGACGTTCGGCGAATCGACTCCCTCGACCTTGAGGACCTCCTTCATGTTGCTGCCCTCGGTGACTATTTCGTATCTGCCTGTGTCCTTGCTTTTGCTGAGGACCGCCCTGGCGATGCCGTCGATGCCTTTTATCTTGGCGTTCTTGATGGCGTCGTACATGGTCTGCAGCTTCTTGAAGGACTGCTGGTCGGACGTTATGGTTATGCTGAAATCAGTCTTTTCGATCAGGCCGCGGACGGCCTTGATCTTGTTCAGCCTATCGAACATCTCGTCTATCGTCACACCGCGCTTGTCCATCTTGTGGGCGCTGGGCGTGATGATGATGCGCATGTTCGTGACGTCCGTGGAAATCTCGGCCACGTCCGTGAGCACCGTCATCTCGATCTCCGATGCCACATGGCGCGCGACGCTCTCGTCCTCGGCGGCGATCCCCAGAAGAGGGATCTCCATCGACGGCGTGCTCGGAACGCGCCTCGCATCGACGATCTCGATGAGCCTCGGAAGGCCCTGGGTAACGTTGATGTTGGCGACTCCCGCGTAGTGGAAGGTACGCATGTTCATCTGCGTACCTGGCTCCCCTATCGAATGGGCGGCCATGACCCCTGCGGACTCGTTCTGGTCCATCAGGTGGGAGGTGTACATCTCCCATGCCCTGTCCAGGAGCTTTCCGCAGACCTCGTCGCTGAAATCGTTCCCCGCCATGCGCGAAGCGATTTCGGTGACGATCTTCATCGGGATGGAATACCCCTTGGACGCCGCGACCTCGAGAAGCCTCAGCTGCTCCGGGGTACGGTGGTGGTGGTGGGTGATCTCCTTCGCTGTGAAAGCGGGCACGGCCTCTTCGACCTCTTTCTTGACCTTGGCGGTCGTAGAGCGCGACGGGCGTTTGGAGAGCTTCGCCACGATGGACTCGGCCTCTTCGGAAGAGATCCCCAGGTCCTCGATGTCGCCCTGGGATATCGCCTCTACGTCGCCGAGGGTGTTGTATTTGGTCATCAGGAGCGCGGCCGCCTCTTCGCTGACCCCGCGCCTGATCAGAGCCTTCATGGTGTCTTTCTTGGCCATTATCACTCACCTCCGGACTCATAATCGGAATCTCCGGAGTCTTCGAACTCCTCGGACTCGTCGTCGTCCATGAACTCCATCTCGTCCTTCTCCTTGGCGCCGTAGTCCTCGCCGACGTCCCTGTCGTCGATGCGTATCATCTTCTCGGCGACGTCGTCGCCCAGGACCTCTGCGAACAGGTCGTCCAGGTCTATCGCCTTTCCGCGCACGGACCTGGTCGGGTCGACCCCGTCCTCTCCGTACTTGAACTGGATGACCATCCCTATGGTGTTCCTCACGGTGCCGTCGGACGTCAGTTTGAGGTCCTCCAGCGCCGATACGAGCCTTCTCTGCATGTAACCAGACCTGGACGTCCTCACCGCAGTATCGACCAGTCCTTCACGTCCTCCCATGGAGTGGAAGAAGAACTCGGTGGGCGTGAGCCCTGACTTGTACGAATTGGAGCAGAACCCCCTTGCGTACGCGCCCATGTCGCCCTTGTGGAAGTGGGAAAGGGTCCTGTTCCAGTATCCTCTGGACAGCCTCTCTCCACGAACGGACTGCTGACCGACGCATCCCGCCATCTGGGACAGGTTCAGCATCGATCCGCGGGCTCCGGCCTTGGCCATGATGACCGCCGGGTTGCTCATACCCAGGTGTTTGCCTGCGATTTTACCGGCCTCGTCACGGGCCGCTCCCAGCTGGGACATGACCTTGACCTCGAGGGTCTCCCTCAGAGAGCGCCCGGGCATCTGCTCGAGGGTCCCCTCCTGATAGGACTCCACAAGGCTGGACACTTCGGATATGCACTCTTGGCTGAAGCTGTTGATCTGAAGGACCGCTTCCTCCGGTATGTCCTCGTCGCCTATCCCTGTGCTGAACCCGTGGTTCATAAGGGCGCCGAGGGCTAGCCTTGTAACATGGTTGATGAAATTGGCTGCCTCCTCGGACCCGTAGTCGCGGGCGATGCGGTCGACGATCTTCCCCTTGCTGTTGCCTATGGCCTTGACGTCGATCGTTCCGCAGATGAGCTGGGAGTTGCGTATCTTGACGTACGCGTCGTATTCGCACTCCTCCCTCTTGCACGAAGAACAGTTCTGGCATATGTTGGCCTTGAAGGTGGTGCGGAAGTTTTTGGGAAGGACCGAAGAAAATATCTGTTTCCCCGTCCAATACGCTTTGCCTTCCTCGTCCCTGAGTGGCTCCGGCATCTCGATGTCCGGTAGCTTCCTCATTATGTTGGCGGCCTCGAACCTGTCGAAGCGGGGGCTCAGGTGCGTAAGGAAGTACGCACCGGTTATGTGGTCGTGGATCGCCCCTATGATGGGACCTCCGTACCTCGGGGAGAGGATGTTCTCCTGGACCTGCATGAGTATGCGGGCTTCGGCGCGGGCCTCCTCGGACTGCAGCACGTGGAGGTTCATCTCGTCTCCGTCGAAGTCTGCGTTGTAGGGGGGACATACGCACAGGTTGAACCTGAACGTGCGTCCGCCCATTATCCTGACGCGGTGGGCCATCATGGACATCCTGTGCAGCGAGGGCTGCCTGTTGAACAGGACGACGTCGCCGTTGATGAGCTGCCTCTCGACCGTGTAGTCGGGCTCGAGCCCTTCCGCAACGTCCTGGGCGTTGCGGTCTGTCACGCGTATCCTCCTTCCGTCGGACCTTATGACGTAGTTGGCTCCGGGTATGTATTCGGCGTCCTCGGGGGGGGTCGGGCCGCGGGCCACGAGCTCGCGGAGCTTCTCGATGTTGTGCTCGTTCACGTGCACCGGGACGGTCAGCTCCCTGGCGGCGACGGTGGGTATACCCACGTCGTTTATGGAGAGCATCGGGTCCGGAGAGATCACGGTACGGGCGGAGAAGTTCACACGCTTACCGGAAAGGTTGGACCTGAAGCGTCCCTCCTTCCCCTTCAGCCTCTGGGCCAGCGTCTTGAGCGGACGGCCGGACCTGTGCCTCGCGGGCGGGATGCCGGACGTCTGGTTGTCGAAATAGGTGGTTATGTGATACTGCAGGAGCTCCCACAGGTCCTCCACGATAAGCTGGGGGGCGCCCGCGTCGCGGTTCTCCCTGAGCCTCTGGTTGATCCTCAGGACATCCACCATCTTATGGGTGAGGTCGTCTTCGGACCTGTCTCCCGAGTCGAGGGTGATCGATGGCCTGACCGTTACCGGCGGCACCGCGAGGGCGGTGAGCACCATCCATTCGGGCCTGCATGTGGCGGGGTCGAATCCCAGGGTCGCAAGGTCCTCGTCGGTTATACGCTCGAGCCTCTCGCGGACCTCCTTGGGGGTCAGCTTGTGGTTGTCGTCCACCTCCCTGAAGGTGGTGGGCTTGTCCAGCTTTATCTTAATCTGTTCTGCGCCGCAGTACGGGCACAGGCCCTTGGTGGACGCGCCTTTGGCGGTGACCTTGGCGAAGTTCTTGACGTCCATCGTGTCGCCGCCCAGCTCCTCCATGCGCTCCATGTCGTTCCTGGTGTCGCTTATCTGGTCAGGCGTCAGCATCAGCCTGCCACAGGAGCGGCAGGTGCTCTCTAGGAGCATCTTGATGTCCTTGACGAAGCCGACATGTATCACCGGGAGCGCCAGGTCTATATGTCCGAAGTGCCCGGGGCACTCGTCAACTTTGCATCCGCATGTCTTGCAGCGGAGCCCGGGCTCGATGACCCCCATGCGGGGGTCCATGAGACCCATGTCGATCGGGTATCCCTCGTCGTCGTAGGTGTCCGCGGTTATTACTTTGGTGGCGGACATCTTCCTGATCTCCTCCGGGGAGACGCAGGAGAATTTGATCGAGCCGATCCTTTTCGTGATACCTCTCATCATCTTAGGTCCTCCAGCTGAAGCCTCATGGCGACACCAAGCGAAAGCAGCTCGTCCATGAGGAGCTTGAACGCATAGGATGTCTGCACGAGGTGGATGTTCGTCGAGTTCTTGCATACCGGGCAGTAAAGGTTCCCGAACCTGTTCATTATCGCGACATGCCCGCACTTGGGGTTGCCGCAGACGTACTGCTGCGTCCCGTCCGACTGGTCGAGCAGACGGTCCTTGATGACCATGGCCGCTCCGTGTCCTATCAGACAGTCGCGCTCCATCTCACCGAACCTGAGGCCTCCCTGCCTGGAGCGTCCCTCGGTGGGCTGGCGCGTCAGTATCTGCACCGGCCCTCTCGAACGCACGTGCAGCTTTCCGCTGACCATGTGGTGCAGCTTCTCGTAGAATATGACTCCGGTATAGACGTCCATCTGGATCATGTGCCCGGTGGTGCCGTCGTACATGACCTCCTTCCCGTCGTTCTTGAAGCCGTTCCTGACCAGTCCGTCGCGGATGGACAGCTCGTTCTCGCCCGAGAACGCGGTGCCGTCCACGAGGCGTCCTTCCATGGAACCGACCCTTCCGGCGATCATCTCGAGCACGTGCCCGATTGTCATACGGGAGGGTATGCCGTGGGGGTTGACCACCAGGTCCGGGGTCACTCCCTGGCAGGTGAAGGGCATGTCGCACTGGTCGACCAGCTTGCCTATGACGCCCTTCTGTCCGAATCTGGAACAGAACTTATCGCCCAGCTCCGGGATCCTCTGGTCCCTGACCTTCACGCGGACCAGCCTGGAGCCGTTCTCCGACTCGGTGACCATGACGGAGTCGACGAAACCTGTCTCTCCCGGCCTGACGGTCACGGACGTCTCCCTCCTCTTCTGGGGGGTCAGGAAGTCTGTCTCCTCCTCAAGGAACCTGGGAGGGGACGTCTTTCCGACGAGCACGTCGCTTCCCGAGATCTCGGCCTCGGGGAATATCAGTCCGTCCTCGCCCAGCGAGGCGTAGGAAAGGTCCGTGCGTGCGCCCATCACGTCGGGGGAGGGTATCTCGAAATGGTCCTCCTGCCCCCCGGGGTAGCGGCGCTCCTCCGAGCGGTAGGACCTCAGGAACGTGGAACGCCCCAGTCCCCTCTGCACGGAGCTCTTGTTCATGATCAGCGCATCTTCGATGTTGTATCCGTGGTAGGACAGAACGGCGATGCAGAAGTTCTGGCCGGCGGGCCTGTGGTTGTAGCCGATGAACTTCATCGTCTCCGTCTGCACCATCGGCACCTGTGGATAGTGCATAAGGTGGCCCCTCGTGTCGGGCCTTATGCGGTAGTTGGCAGCCGGTATGCCCAGCGCCTGCTTGGCCATTCCGGCGCCCATGGTGATACGGGGCGCGGAGTTGTGCTCCGGGTAGGGGACCACTCCGGCCGCCACGCCCAGGATGACCATCGGGTCCAGCTCCATGTGGGTGTGCTCCTTGGTGATCCTGTTGGGAACGGAGAACTCTCCTCCGCACCACTTGCATTTCAGTATCTCGTCGGCGTCGCTGCCGGGGTTCATCCAGTCGGTGTCCATCGGCGAGAGGGTGTGGTTGCAGTGCTCGCACCTTCCGGGGACCTCGTACGGGTCCACAAGGACCAATAGGTCCTCCTCTTCCTCGGCGTCGACCCATTCCACGACGCCCTCGCGGAACATGTCGCTCCATCTGATCTTCCCTTCGCGGATGCTCTCGAGGTGCTTCCTCGTGATTGCTGTCCTGCCGTCCTTGAGGATCAGCAACGGGCGCCTGAGGCGCCCCTCGTCGCAGTTGATGATGACCTCGTCCATCTCCTCGTCATAGCGGATGTTGATCTCGTTGGAGAGTATCCCGACCCTCCTGCGGTCCCTTATCTGGGACACCAGGTCCCTGGGGGAGTCGTGGGTCCCGGCCAGGTCTCCGTTGACGAATACACGGGTCCCGTTATCTTTGACCGAGCCTAGGCCGAGGTCGCGCAACGTCCATTTGACGTCCTGGTCGGGGAATCCCTCGGAGACGTCGATTATCAGGGCGGCGTTCTTTACCAGGCCGCAGTTCTGTCCTTCAGGTGTCTCGGAGGGGCATAGCCTTCCCCACTGGGTGGGGTGGAGGTCACGGGCCTCGAAGTGAGGCTGGCTTCTGGTCAGGGAGGAGGTTATCCTCCTGAGGTGGGACATGGCTGAAAGGTTTGACGTCCTGTCGAGCAGCTGGGACACGCCGGCGCGCCCGCCCACCCAGTTTCCGGTGGCCAGGGCGTGGAGCAGCTTGTGCGTGAGCAGGTCGGGGCGGATCGAGGATGCGATGTTGAGCTCGTTCCTCTTCCTTCCCCAGTTCCTCTCCAGCTGGTACTTGAGGTCCTTCATGAGGCTGCTGAAGCTTGTCCTGAAAAGGTCCTCCATGAGGTCCCCGGAGAGCTTCAGCCTCTTGTTGGCGTAGTGGTCCTTGTCGTCCTCTTTCCTCTTCCCGAGGGAGAGCTCGAGGACCGAGCGGGCTATGCGGCCCAGGTAGATGGCCTTCTTCATGCGGTCCTCGGACGTGTCTCCCAGGTGGGGGAGCAGCGAGTGGTCGAGGATGCTCTCGACCTTCTTGGTCCTGTACTCCTTGGCCTGCCCTGCGGCGAAGTTCCTCTCGAGGAACAGGATGGCGTCCTCGGTCGTGTGATAGCCGTTGGGCGCGTACGTCTTCTTGTCGAGGGACGCCTCGATGTTGGCGTAGACCGTATTGGTCATCGCGTCGTCCGAGACGATCGTTTCGAATATCTCTTGGTCGGACTCCATGCCAAGCGCCTTCATGAGGGCGATGAGGGGAATGGAGCTCGATGCCACGGGGACGGACACCATGAGCATTCCGTCCTTCTTCTTCTCGACGAGGGTCAGGGCGCGGTAGCCTTCCCTCTGGGAAAACACCTTGGCGGCCTCCATGGCCGCTCCGTATTTCTCGTTGTACTCGACCATGACCCTGTTGGGCGCCAGGTCTTCGAGCGTTATCAGGGCCCTCTCGGTCCCTCCGATTATGAAGTACCCTCCGGGCTCCTCGGGGTCCTCCTTGTTCGTGATAAGCGCGTTGTGGTATTCTTCCTCGGAGAGGCTGTGGTCGAGCCTGAAGCTCATGACGTCCCTGTTGAGGTTGCATCCCCTGGACTTGACCATCATCGGCATGTCTCCGACCCTGATCCATTTGTCCCCTTCGGGGATGGGGACCTCCTCTCCGTCCTCGAACACCTCGAAGCGCACGTAAACGGGCGAGAGATAGTTCAGGTTCCTGAGCCTGGCCTCCATGGGCACGAGCTCGTGGCTGTATCCGTTGGCCTCCATGACCTTAGGGGGCTCGATGCGTACGGTCGGCTTCGCGGCCGGGTCGATACCGCCCGTCTCGGTCCTCGCTCTTCCGATGCGGATCTCTATGTTCCTTCCGCCGGTGCGCTCCGGGTCGAGCCTGATCGTCCCGCGTGCGGTGTCGTCCGTCGGTACGCGTATGTCGTCGACGATCCTCTGCATCCTGCTGTCAGGGTTGTCGGACGTGGCCAAGAAGTCGTTGAAAGAGGATACGTGGTGATTTACTATGTTGCGTTCCGTGAAATAAAGGTCTACGAGGTCTCTCATGCTTTTCCTCCCGTGATGAGTCTGTAGGCGACGAACTCCTCTGCCGTTTCACTTTTCCTTACTATTTTTACGACGCGGCCTTCTGCGATCGGGCCGTGTACCGACTCCAGCACCTTGATTCCGGCATCGCTCTTCTTAATCTTGGGGAGCTGGTCGCGGGTCATTCCCATTTCGGAAAGTACCGCATCCGCATCTTCCTCGGATAGAAGGTGATGTTCGGGCACGAGTCTGTGCTCGAGAACGTTGAACGAGATATTGTTTGTTGCCAAAGTTTCACCTACCTGCTGCCCCGCCACGGGTTTGCGGGTAATACGTTTTAAAATCTGTGAATTCTACTTTCCTCATACTTGATCCGCCGTTCGATCGCTCATGAAGTCCATCAGCGGGCCTGAAGGGATTCGAACCCTTGACCACCTGATTAAAAGTCAGATGCTCTACCTAGCTGAGCTACAGGCCCTTAGATAGCTTAAGCTTGTAATGTGTGCTGAACTCTTCCTTATATATAAGGTCTTGTTTTGCACCGAATACGTGTCTCTTCCGAATAAGGCGGGATGCGGATGTGATTTCTCGCAGCTTCGCTGGATTATGCGCGCTTTTGGAATATATCATATAAAAGTATCCCAATCGGGAAACGTTATGGTGGACTCCCTCGAACTAAAGGTAGGAATGGCCCGCAGGCAGTCGGAGACAGGTTATGGCAGGGCGCGGATCGACTCGCCGTCCCGCCACGCGCTGGGCCTGGACGTCGGGGACGCTGTGGAGATCTGCGGACGCAACAGCGTAGTGGCCAAGGTGTTCAAGGGGGACCCGGAGGACGAGGGGAGGGGCATCATAAGGATAGACGGGCTAACGCGCACCAGCGCCGGGATCGGCGTGGACGACACAGTCACCGTAAAGAGATGCGCCCCGGCGCCCGCGGAGAAGATCACTCTCGCCCCGAACATCCCGGAGGGCAAGAAGGCGAGCTACAGCGAGGGCATCGAGTCCGTGTTCCTGAAGGACCTGACGGGCAGGCCGCTGGTCAAGGGCCTGGACATACTCCTGCCCAACGTGGCGCTGCTCGGCAACCGATCGACCTTCTCGGTAGTAGGGACCGTACCCCAGGGGCCTGTGGTCGTCGTCCCGGAGACGGTCATAGTCCTGAAGGACTCGCACGCCGACGGCAGAAGGCTGCGGAACGTCAACTACGACGACGTCGGCGGTCTGGACGGCGAGCTCAAGAGGATAAGGGAGCTTGTGGAGCTGCCTCTGAAGCATCCGGAGCTTTTCGAGAGGCTGGGGATCGCGCCCCCCAGGGGCGTGCTGCTTTACGGCCCGTCGGGCACGGGAAAAACACTTATAGCCCGAGCTGTGGCCAGCGAGTCCGGGGCGTCGTTCTACCCGGTCCAAGGGCCGGAGATCATGGGCAGCTACTACGGGCAGAGCGAGGAGCGCCTGCGCGAGATATTCAAGGAGGCGTCCGAGAACTCTCCCAGCATAATATTCCTAGACGAGATAGATTCCATAGCTCCCAGCAGGGACTCGGTGTCGGGCGAGGTGGAGAAGAGGGTCGTCGCCCAGCTTCTGACCCTCATGGACGGCATGGGCGACCGCGAAGGCGTGATCGTGATCGGGGCCACCAACCGCGAGGACTCGATTGACCCGGCGCTCAGGAGGCCGGGGAGGTTCGACAGGGAGATCGAGATAGGGGTCCCGGGCAGGGCCGCCAGAAAAGAGATACTCGACGTGCACACCAGGAACATGCCCGTGTCCGGCGACGTTAAGACGGACGCCCTGGCCGCGCTGACGCAGGGGTTCGTCGGAGCGGACCTGGCGGCACTGTGCCGCGAGAGCGCGATGAAATGCCTGAGCTCCCACATGGAGGAGCTGGACCTTGACAAGCCGATACCCCATGACAAGCTCGCGGAGATGAAGGTCACCATGAAGGACTTCACCGAAGCCTTGGCGGAGGTGGAGCCCAGCGGCATGAGGGAGGTCCTGGTGGAGATACCGAAGGTCACCTGGTCTGACGTCGGCGGGCTGGACGGCATCAAGAAGGAGATCCGCGAGATATTCATGCCCAGCGAGGACGCCAAGGCCTTAGAGAGACTGGGAATATCCCCCGGGAAGGGCCTCCTGCTGTACGGTCCCCCGGGCACGGGCAAGACGCTGATAGCAAAAGCGGTTGCCAACGAATCGGGGGCCAACTTCATCTCGGTCAGCGGACCGGAGATTGCCAGCAAATGGCTGGGCGAGACCGAGCGCGCCATCAGGCACATCTTCAAGAGGGCCAAGCAGATGGCCCCCTGTATCATATTCTTCGACGAGCTGGACTCGATAGCTCCGCGCCGCGGGACGGACGGGAACGGCTCATGGGAGAGGGCCGTGGCGCAGCTTCTCACAGCCATGGACGGCATCGAGGCCATGGGCAACGTGACTGTGATGGCGGCCACTAACCGCCCTGACATGATAGACCCTGCGCTTCTCAGGCCGGGAAGGTTCGACCGCATGGTGCTGGTGGGTAAGCCGGACCTCAAGAGCCGCCTGAGGATCCTGGAGATACACACGGAGAAGATGCCGCTGATGAACATAGACCTTATCGACGTGGCTTCGGAGACCGACGGATACGTGGGGGCGGACCTCGCCGCCCTGTGCAGGGAGGCGGGGCTTGCGGCATACAGGGAGGACCCTGCGGCGGAGTTCGTGGACCGGAGACATTTCTCCGCGGCCCTGAGGACGGTCGGGCCGTCCGTGGGCCCGGACACGTTCAAGAACTACGAGAGCATCGGGAACGAGATCAAGAAGCGCAGGGACGGATGGGACGGGGTGCCGTTCTACGGGTGATCGTATGGCAAACACTAAATTTTTCTCGAGGGAGATCGTCGGGCTGGCCGTGGAAACTGTCGCCGGGACGCCGGTGGGCATTCTGGACGATATCGTCATCGATACCGAGAACGGCCGCATCAAATATCTGCTTGTCAGGCCTGCGGGCGCCGTGATAAACGGCCCCGCCAAGGTGGACGAGAACGGCAGGCTGGTGGTCGAGACGGACCGCCTGCGCATCGAAGGCGGGAAAGTAGTGATCAACTGATCTTTTTGACCATATAGGGGCGTTCGAGTTCGTAGCCCAGGTCCCTGTAGAATTCCCGTGCGCCCGGGCCGCACGTCACTCTCATGCGGGAGGCGCCGGCCGCGGCCGCGGCCTCTTCGGCCCTGGCTATCAGGCTCGCGTCGTAACCCCTGTGCTGCCACGTTCCCCGGCCGGAGACCGGGGTTACGCTTCCCGACACCTTCATCTCGCGTATCGCCGCGGTCCCGGAGCCGTCGGTCCTCAGGCGCACGTACCCGATTACCGAGTCCCCGGACTCGTAGCTGATGAAATGTTCGGTGCCGCCCGACGCCTCGTACTCGGCGATCTTCAGACAGGCCTCCCCTGGGTCCTTCGGTTCCTGGCCTGTGTGCCCGACCTCGCGGCAGCGGAGACAGCGGCATTTCCGCCCCTGTTCGGCCATGCGCCTTTGGACCAACTGCCTCAGGTTGCTCTTCAGGATCCCGGCGGCTATCTCCGGGACGGGTATGTCCCTCTGTATCCTCTGGATGCGGACGTGCTCCGGTACGATGGACTTCATCTCCGCCAGAAGCTCGACAGCCTCCTCGGTGCCGTAAGGTTCGTACTCACCGTCCTTCCACATTTCGTATAGACGGGTCCCGGGGATGACCAGGGTGGTATAGAACTTGAAGCTGTCCGGACGGAACGCCGGGTCCGAAAAGACCCGCCTGAAGCTTTCCGTGTCCTTTTCCGGGTCCGAGCCCGGCAGGCCGGGCATGATGTGGTACCCCACGGGTATGCCTGCCTCCTTGCAGACTCTAGTGGAATCGATTATGTCCTGTACGGTGTGGCCGCGGTTGACCGCGGCCAGTATCGCATCGTCCAGTATCTGTACGCCTATCTCGACCCTGGTGGCCCCAAGCCTCATGGCGTCCTCCGCCTCCTCCGGGCTGAAGGAGTCCGGGCGGGTCTCCACGGCCATGGCGACGCAACGGTGGTCCGCGGTCTCGTTGAGGTCCTGGGCGGAGGCCAGGTCCGCCGAGTCGGCCCCGTTCATGGCGTCGAAGCACCTCTTCACGAACCACTCCTTGTACTCCGGGTCCCTGCATGTAAAGGTGCCCCCCATTACGATTAGGTCTATCCTGGAGGCGTCGTGGCCGATTGCCTCCAGCTGGCTCATCCTGTCGGTGACCTGCTTGTACGGGTCGTACAGGTTCCTGCCCGCGCGGCGGGCGGCCGGCTCCTTCCCGGTATACGACTGGGGGGACCCGCTCTCGACCCCTCCGGGGCAGAATGTGCATTTGCCGTGGGGGCAGGGATGCGGCGAGGCCATGACCGCGACCACGGCCGTGCCGCTGGCGGTGCGCATGGGTTTTTTGATCAGAAGCGGAAGTATCAGGTCCCTGTCATCGTCCGACACCTCGGCGAGTATCTCCGAATTGGGCGGCACACTTTTCAGTCCGAGCTCCCCGCACAGCCGGATCTTGCGGTCCTGCAGCTCTCCGCGGGAGGATATCTCCCCGGACCTGACCGCCTCTATCAGAAGTTCTGCGATTCTTGACATCTCTCATCCGTAGTAGATTTCGTTGGCGGCGTGCTGCTTCTTGTCAGGGGCCTGCTCTACCAGGGCCATGCAGACGATGGCCGTGGCCGGTATGTAAAGGACCCTCCCGTCGGACTCTATGACCACCGCGGTCTCGGAGCCTATGACGGTGTATCCGCGGAACGTCCCGGTCGCCGCGTTCTCTTCCTTTCCGAACCTCACCATGTACACGGAACCGGGGCGGAGCCCGTAGCTCCCTTCCTCCGACATCTTCAACCCTTCCTCTCAGCGAAGAGTCCCTGGAGATGGTCCACGGTGCTCCTGTAGTTGTTCATGGCCATTTTCACGTTCTCCTCCGTAAAGCTCCAGGCCATGCTCAGGTTCCCGTACCTTATGCGGTACCCTTTCCGCTTCTGGCCCTCGAACTCGGTGTCGACGCCCTCCAGCAGGTCGAGGGATTTCAGCTTGTTGATATGCCTGTATATCGTCGGCCTTGTTGTTCCCAGGAGCAGTGCCAGCTCCTCGACCGTCCATGCCTTGGAGGTGTTGCCCATAAGATAGTCCATGAACAAACGGTACGGGACGCTGTCCCTTAGGCCGGTGGCCGAGGTTTTGGGATCGTATCCTTTGGGGATGTACCCGATCTGTATCAGAAAGGCCTCCGCCACGATGTCAACTTCCGGTACGGCGTTCATCGGCGTGTTGCTGACTACCTGGACTTCGAACAGAATAACCACCTTTCCGCATAAATAGTAAAGGTGGTATTTTAATTTTTCAAATTATTCCCTGTAATCGGTCGATCGCCCTCAGAATGCTCACGGTCGGTATGACCCTGGAGACCGGGATGGTAAGTATCTTCTCCACCGTAGGCGCGACTATCGGAGCGCATATCACGGCCAGGGCGCCGTCGCGTTCCGCCCTGACAGCGGCTATTATCGCGTCCTCCACAGTGTTAACGGGATATTCCCTGAGCGGGACCACTCTTCCGCTGACCTCGGCTGTGCCGGGAAGGGAGTCCATGGACACGTTGGACGCTATGATGGCGATGAAGTGCTCGGTCGACGGGTCGGTGAGCGTGCGGACCGCCTTGATTATCTCTCTTACGGTCCGTATGTTGGGCTCGCGCTTCTCCTCCAGTATCTTGTACACGGTGGAGGGTGAAAGGCCCGATGCGGCGCAGAACTCGGCGAGCGTCATGTCCAACTCGTCCTCCAGAACGGAGCGTAGGGCCTTCTGGAATCCACCCTCTTCCCTGAGCATGCCGGCGACCAGGTCGTCGACCGTCATTTGGCGCCCTTCACATAGTCGGCCGCCGATAGGCCTGCCATGCATCCCTGGCCTACCGCCCTGGCCACCTGCCAGGGTTTGCCGACGACGTCGCCGCAGGCGAACAGGCCCGGGACCTTTGTGGCGTATTTCGCATCTACCTTTATCGTATCGTCCATTTCCGGCATCAGGTCCATGTCCATGACCAGGTCCGCCGCGGATTTCGCGCCCAGCTCTATGAAGATACCGTCCACGGCTATCTCGGAGCCGTCCTCCAGCACCAGGGCGCCGACCTTACCGTCCCCTTTGATCTCTTTCGGAGGCGAGTCCCTCATGACCACGCCTGCCAGCAGTGCGCGGTCCACCAGAGCCTTCGCGGCCTTGGGGTCCTTGGTCATCCAATAGACCTGTGTGGCGTACTTGGTCATGAGGTCTGCGGACATCGCCGCCTCGGTCTCGTCACCGATGACCGCCACGGTCTTCCCCTTGTAGAAATTGCAGTCGCACACCGAGCAGTAGCTAACGCCCTTGCCTATGAACTCCTTCTCGCCGGGTATGCCCAGCTTTACCCTGGATATCCCGGTGGCAACGATCACGGATTTGGCCGTGTACTCCTTTCCCGTCTCCGTCTTGACGATGAAGAGCTTGCCGTCGCGTTCGGCCGAGATCACGTTCTCCTCCACGAATTCGGCGCCGAACGCCGTCGCCTGCTTTATCCCGTTCCCCAGGAGGTCTATCCCCTTGACCGGTCCGACCACTCCGAAATAGTTCTCTATGTGGGCGTCCGCCGCCGCCGAATTGGAAGGCTTCCCGACGATGACCGTGGAGACCTTCCTTCTGGCCGCATATATGGCCGCCTGTATCCCCGAGGGGCCGGCGCCTATCACAACGATGTCAGTTTCCATTTCAGATTCCGCTCATTATCCTGAGTATGTCGTCCTTCGGCCTGAGCCCGACGAGGGTCTGTACTAGGACTCCGTCCTTGAACACCAGGAGCGTGGGTATGGCGTTGATCTTGAACCTCACCGCTATCGACTGGTTGTCGTCCGTGTTGAGCTTCGCCACGGCGAAGTCCTTCGCCTCGGCGGCAATCTCCTCTATGATCGGCCCCATCCTCCTGCAGGGCCCGCACCAGGGCGCCCAGCAGTCTATGAGCGCCTTCTTGTTACCGTCGATAAAACTGTCAAATGTGGACTCGTTCAGTTCTGCTACCATCTTTATTCCTCCATCCGTTATGAGGGGGAATAAATAAATAACTTACACCATAGGAGGATAGAGGGCCCACATGTTGGAAACACTGTCTGACGTCATAGGATTGGAGATATACGAGCCGCGCGGGATGTTCGTCGGAACGGTGGACGAAGTGGTGATCGACATTTCGGCCATGCGGGCTACCGGCCTTTACGTGGAACAGGCGAACCCCGTGCTGGTGGACGAGGACGTCGCGATATCCATACCCTTCGGATGGGTACGGGGGATCGGGGACGCCGTTATACTCAGGACTTTTCCTGAGCATGTCGGCGCTGAGGGTGGCCCTCCGCAGGATGCTCCCCTATCATTTCAACGATGAGGTCCAGGTCGAAGCCCACCCTGTCGGAGAGCTCCTTATGAAGGGCTATGATGCGGTCCGCGCCTCTGGGCGCCCCCTTTCCGCGGAGCTTCTCTGCCGGAACGCGGTGCGATACCAGGGACGAGTCGCTGACGAGGTTGTCGGCGGCGGCCACTATCTTCTGCTCTATCGTCCTCGGAATATAGTCCCAGCCAGGCAGGCCAAACGTCGCCACGTCCTCTTCGTCGAGCCCGGCGCCGGTGTGCCTGCGTATGATCTCTACAAGCTCTTGCGGGAGGCCCAGCTTCTCGGCCATCTCCGCACCAACGACGGCATGCATTATGCTGTGGTCCCTGGACCTGCCCAGGTCGTGCAGCAAAGCGCCGGCGGTCACCAGGCCGCGGTCGCAATCCGGCATCCTCTCCGCAATGACGTCTGCCACCGCGCGCACGGTGCGGCAGTGGACGGTGACGCGCTGGGAACAGCCTGAATCTTTCAGTATCTTGAGGCACTGTTTCTCATCTGGGTATGTTCTCGACAACCGTCTTCCCCCTTTCGTTCGGTATGACCGTCATCTTGCCATCCCTGTCCGAGTATAGCGAACTCCCGCCCGTGAAACAGTAAAGGAAGATCGCCAGCGCGGCGATCTCGGAGTGCGGCTGGTTCCCCACCGACACGTTGAAGTCCGCACGCTGGTACACTTCGGGCGGAACCTTCTCCGCCCCGACGATGACCATGAGGTCCTTGTCCCTGGGTATCTTGGGAAGGGCCTCGTCCATCCTCTGGCCGTACATGGTCAGGTGGACTACGGTGCCGTCGAACTTCCCGACCGCCTCCCGCCACTTTACGCCGGTCTCGATCGTATAGCTGCCGCCGAAGCGGTCCGCTACGCTTCTGATCCCCTCTTCTAGCTTCGGGTCGTAGGTGTCGACGCATATGCCGCTTGCCCCGAGCGCCCTTGACGACAGTGCCACGTGGGTTGTCACCCTCTTGTCCCTGTCGGGCCTGTGACCTATCCTCATTATCCGTATCTCGGACATGTTCACTCTTCTTTTATGGGCTCTATCCTGTGGCCCCTATAGTCCATCCTGACGGACCTGCGGACCAGGCTCTTGAGCATAGTAGAAGTAAGACCCAGCGCCTCGGCGACATCGCCTGAGAACCTGCCGGCGGAGCCGAGCTCCGCCAGGATCTTCTCCTCGAGCACGGAATATTCCTCGTTGCTCATCATGGCGGCCGCCAATACATCGCTGATCTCGTACACCGGCCACTGCGCGTTCATGCTGAAGGACGTGTAATAGGTATGGTACGATTTTTCAGGGTAGTTTCCACCCGTGGAAAGCCATCTGGTCTCGACCAGCTTCATCTTCTCGAAGAAAACGAGCGCGTCTTTCCCTTCCTGACCGTATTTCTCTTCGATCTCTCCGACCGTTCTCCATTCCAAGGTCACCTCCTTCAGCACCTCCCTTTTTATGGGCGTATCAACGGACCTGAGCATCGGTACTAGCTCGGACGGCTCGTTGATGACCTTGATCTTGTTCATGAACGTACACCAATAGCATGTGGATATAATATTATTCCTGAAGAATTCGGTAAAAACCGTGCAATCCCGCATATCCCGCATCTATTTTAACCGCTCGTTTTTCAGCATTCGGGGCCCGGCTATCGATCCGCTTCCGGAACGGACGCGGCCCTTTACCCTCCGCCGTAGGCCGACATCGCTGACACTGGCACATTGGTGGGTGGATTATATTCATACCGCTAAGCCCACTAAAGGTTTATTTATTGGTCGTACCTTCCGTAACTCAATGGCCAAAAAGAAAGAGCCCGAACTTAGATTCCAGTGCCTCAAGTGCTACAAGACCTACAAAGGTCTTGAAGCGGAGCAGAAAGCCCTGGATTGCTGCGGGTCGTTCATCCAAGGGTACTGGAAGTACTACTCGAGATGGGGCGACAAGATGAAGTGGTACGGCCGCTGATCGCTTGGCGTGCCGTTGCCCCGTTTTTATTTTGGGGCGTTAAACCGAACGTGTATAGTGGTAGGTATCGGCATGGACGAGGACAGCAGGCTGACCAGCGGGGCGTACAAGGAGATCGAGCTCATAGAGCGCCATATAAAGATGCTCAGGATCACCAGAGAGAACCAGCCGGTCGGAATAATCAGGCTCTCCGAGATACTGGAACTGCCCAGGCACAAGGTGCGCTACTCCCTTAGGATGCTGGAACGCGACGGAGTCATAGTTGCGACCCCGGACGGGGCCGTGGTCTCGGAACAGTACGAAGGCTTCATGCGCGAGATGTCCGAATACCTGAAAGAGCTGAAAGAGCGGATCGAGGAGGTCCGGGCGCAGATTCCTGGTACGTAATGCTTTAATACAAGCCGTCCTTTGCACTTCACAGGCCGTCGTAGCTCAGTCGGTAGAGCGTGTGACTGTTAATCACAAGGTCCACGGTTCGAGCCCGTGCGACGGCGCCATTTTTTTCCTCGATAGATTTTTATCCTATTCCTCTTCTAACCGTCCCTGGGGGCTCGTAGCTTAGCTGGCAGAGCGCCCGGCTCATAACCGGGTGGTCGTCGGTTCAAATCCGACCGGGCCCACTCTCCCTTTTTCACGTCGTTATCCGCTCAATGTGCCATAGCTGTTTTTTCGCCCACTTTTACGCAGTTTTCGGCCATCGGGAACGGCCGAAGTCGAAAAGGCTTAATATAGAAGCAGACGTGTTTGCCTTCTATAAATACAGGTCGCAAACGCGACCTTTTCCGAGGAAGACCAATGGTGGAAATTACAATTAAAGCGGAAGCACCCAAGTCGATAAAGCTCCCCAGGATCCAGAAAGAGCTGACGCAGTGCGTTCAGTGCGGTTACTGCATCTCCGTGTGCGAGGCCCACGGACAGACTCCGTGGGAGTCTGTGACCCCCAGGGGAAAAATATACTACCTGAACCAGCTGGACAAGGCAGGGATGGGCTTCGAAGACAAACTTCTGGGCAGGAAGGTCACGGTCAGCCCGGAGTTCGTGGACGCAATGTACAAATGCACCGGTTGCGGGAACTGCGAAGCAGTATGCCATGCCAACATCCACCTGGTGGAACTCTGGGAGAACGTGAGGAACTGGCTCGTCAAGAACGAATACGGGCCGATGCCGGCCCACAAGGCCATGCACGAGAAGATCGAGGAGAACCACAACCCCTACGGCGAGCCCGACGAGACTAGGTCCGCCTGGTGGCCCAAGGACGTGGAGAACACGGCAGTCCCCGACGTCATATTCTTCGCAGGATGCACAGCATCCTACAGGATGATGGAGATCGCCAAGGCGGGCGTGACCGTCATGGCGCGCGCCGGCGTCAAGATCGGCACGATGGGGTCCGAAGAATGGTGCTGCACCTCCCCTCTGATAAGGACCGGAGACAGGACCCTTTCCCTCAAGTTCTCGGAGCACACCGTCGAGACCGCGGACGGCACGGGCGCCAAGGACATGGTCATGACCTGCTCCGGATGCTACAAGACGATCCTCAACGACGCCGGCAAATTCTATTCGAAGGCCGGCCAGAACGTCTACCACTTCTCGCAGTACATCGAGAGGCTCATCGCCGAGAGGAAGCTGCCCCTCAACAACGAGTTCAAAGCAAAGGCGACCTACCACGACCCGTGCCACCTCGGAAGGCACGCCGGAGTGTTCGAACCGCCCAGGAACGTCATCAAGAAGATCAAAGGAATCGAATTCGTGGAGATGTACCGCAACAGGGACACCTCCAGATGTTGCGGTGCGGGTGGAGGTTACAAGAGCCAGTACGGAGACTACGCCGTCAATGTGGCCGCCGAGAGGATAGCAGACGCGGAAGAGGTGGGAGCAGACCTGATAATATCCTGTTGCCCGTTCTGCGTCCTGAACCTGAAGGCGGGTGCCAAGAAGATAGGCTCTAAGATCAAGGTGATGGACCTCTCCGAGGTGTTGCTCCAGGTCACGGCCCCGAAGGAAGAGACGGCTGCCAAGCCCGCAGCGAAGGCCGAGGCCGTCCCTGCCAAGCCCGCGGAGACCCCGAAGGAAGTGGCCAGACCGGAAGTGACGCCCAAGGAGATCGTCAAGCCCGCGGAGACCCCGAAGGAAGTGGCCAGACCGGAAGTGACGCCCAAGGAGATCGTCAAGGCGGCCGGGGCAGAACCTTCCGAATGGGTCGAGAACGAGACCGAAGAGATCTACATCGACGACTACACCGACAACTCCCCGGAGGCCCTCGTCAGAAGGGCCGCCTGGAACAATGGGCTGAGGTGCAGGAGGAACTACGGCATCGAGCGCATACCCGTGGCCTTCGTCAAAGGGAAGGTCGCCGTATTCGTAGAGCCGAAGGGTTCCGACATGACCATGGACAGCAAGCTCAGGGCCAAGGGATGGACCGTCCTCAGGTACAACGAGGAGGACATCACCGACGGTGCGGAGCAGGGCGAGGAGATCGCCAAGGCTGTGAAGGAAAACCTCAAAGCTGCCAAGAAGAAAAAGAAGCGGTAAAACAGAGTGCTGCGTTAAGATGCCCTTCGACATGCTGAGCCCTTGGCTCGCCGAAATGCTCAGAGAGAGGGGCATCGATGAACCCACCGAGCCACAGGCGGACGCCATACCAAAAATATCGAAGGGCCTGAACGTACTTCTCGTCGCTCCCACCGGCATAGGGAAGACCGAAGCGGCGGTACTTCCGATACTGGACGAGCTTAAGCGGAACGGCGGGGCCGGGTTTCAATGCATCTACATCACTCCGTTGCGTGCCCTCAACCGCGATATGCTGAAAAGGTTGGAAGACTACGGGAAGGAGTCCGGAATATCCGTCGGGGTGAGGCACGGGGACACCACCCAGAGCGAGAGGAACAGCCAATCCAGGAATCCTCCGCAGATACTGATCACCACTCCCGAGACCTTGCAGGTCCTCTTCACCGGTAAGGTGCTCAGGGAACATCTGAAAAAAGTTCGCTGGGTCGTCATAGACGAGATCCATGAGCTGGCCGATAACGAGAGAGGGGCCCAGCTGAGCGTTGCGCTGGAACGCCTCGCCGGGATCGCCGGAGAATTTCAGAGGATCGGCCTTTCGGCCACCGTAGGGGACGTCGAAGAGGTGAAGAACTTCCTGTCAGGCGTCGGAAGAGAGGTGACCGTCTGCAGGCACGACACACACAGGGACTACGACATAACCGTCGAGTGTCCAGTGCCGGAATCCGACCCTGAGCTAATCGACAAGCTTCAGACCGACCCCGAGATGATGGGCGTGATGATGCACGCCCGCAGGCTCATCGAGGCGGGCCGTTCCACTCTGTTTTTTGTAAACACCAGGGAGACCGCGGAGTGGCTGGCCGCAAGATACCGTCTTTGGGACCCCGATTTTTCGATAGACGTGCACCACGGCTCCCTTTCAAAGGAGAACCGGATGGATATGGAGGACCGTTTCAAAAACGGCGATCTCAAAGCCCTCGTTTGCACGTCTTCTCTGGAGCTCGGCATCGACGTGGGGAGCACGGACCTGGTGATCCAGTTCAACTCCCCAAGGCAGGTCTCCAGGATGATACAGCGCGCCGGGCGCGCCGGGCACAGGGTGGGCGAGGTCATCAAGGCTAGGATAATCGCAACCGCGCCTGACGAGGTGGCCGAGGCCATGGTCGTCGCCAAAAGGTCGGACGACCGGGAGATGGAAGTGCTCGAGGGAAGGAAATGCCCGCTCACCGTGGTGGCCAACCAGCTCGTGGCGATGACTATGGCCGGCCGCGTGGACAGGGAGAAGGCGTTCTCGTTCTTCAGAAGATCTTATCCTTTCAGCACCCTCGAGAGGCAGGAGATGGACGATGTCCTTGAGCAGCTGAAGTCTATCAAGATGATATTCGAGGACGACGATGGATTCCGGCGTTCCCGACGGGGGATGGACTATTTCTACAGCAACATCTCGATGATACCCGATGAAAGGACCTATCTGATACGCGACATAGGCACCAGGTCGGTGATCGGAACCCTGGACGAGAGCTTCGTAGCGACTTTCGCGGAGGAGTACGCCATGTTCATCGCCAAGGGCAGGACGTGGAGGATAGTTGAGATGAGGGAGGACGAGCTCCTGGTGGAGGAGGCCAGGGAGATAGGCTCCGTTCCGTCCTGGACGGGCTCTGACATACCTGTGCCCTTCGAGGTCGCCATGGAGGTCGGGAAGATGCGCAGGCTCCGCAACTACAGGGACTATCCCTGCGACGACAATTGTGCCAGCACCGTGGATTCTTTCCTTTCCTCGCAAGGAGACAGCCCCGTGCCCACCGACCGGACGGTGACTTTGGAGGTGGGCGACAGGATCGCCATAATCAACTGCTGCTTCGGGACCAAGGTCAACGAGACCATCAGCAAGATAGTGTCAGCGCTTCTCACCGCCCGCTTCGGGGAGAGCGTGGGCGTCTCCACAGACCCGTACCGCATAATACTCGAGCTGCCCCGCAACATCTCCAAAGATGACCTGGAGAGCACTTTCAGGCTCATCAGGCCCGGGACGGTGGAGGCCCTCTGCCGCAAGACCATACTGAACTCCACGTTCCTGAAGTGGAGGTTTGTTTACGTGGCGAAGAAGTTCGGCATAATCGAGAAGGAGGCCGACCACCGGTTCATGAACTTCAACCGCCTGTTCGACATCCACATGGGAACGCCCGCTTACAACGAGGCGGTCAACAAGGTCCTCTGGGACGACCTGGACATACCGAACACCGAGATGGTCGTCTCCATGATGGCCGAGGGCGGGATAGAGGTCGTATCCGGAAGGGTCGCCCCGATAGGTATGGAGGGCATCGTGCGCTCCAAAGAGCTCATGCAGCCCATCAGGGCAGACCATTCCATACTCATGGCCATGAAGAAGAGGATCGATGAGGAGCCCCTTTTCGCCACCTGCCTCAACTGCGGGTCCCAGTGGAGGTTCAGGGTCGGGGACGCCCCGGGCAGGCCTTCGTGCCACAACTGCGGCGGCGTAATGATAGCAGTCCTAAAGGAATACGAACGGGAGAACGTGAAGCTGCTCAGGCAGAAGCGCCTGACCCCTCAGGAGAAGAAGGAGATTCTGCGCATGTCGCGGAACGCCAACCTTGTCAGGGAGCAGGGTAAAAGAGCGATATTCGCGCTTGCGGGAAGAGGCATCGGACCCGACGGCGCCTCCAGGATCCTTCGCGGAATACACATGGACGATGACGATTTCCTCAGGGACATCATGTCGGCGGAAGTGCTTTATGCAAAGAACAAGCGGTTCTGGGACTGAACCTCAGAGGCTCAGAGGCATCTTCGTGGGGCCGTAGTCCCTCAGGTCCTGGATTATGACGGTGATGAGCCCTTCCTCTGAGACGGTCCTCTCCACGTGATAGATTATACCGTCGTCCTGTCCGACCCAGCGTATCACGGCCTCTCCGGCCTCGTCATCTGTGTGCACGTAGATGTCGACATCCTTCGGACCGTAGTTCAATGTCGAATAGCCCTCGATGCTGTCCGTAAGCGTCCCGTAGTCGGGGCTGGATGTGAAACTCCACCTCTTCTCGAGCTGGTAGGGCCTGTCGGTGTTGGTGGAAGAATCGTGGTATGTTATGCTGCTGGTGGTGGTGACCCTGGTCTCTCCCAGGATGTCCATGTAGGTCGTGGTCGCGCTTCCCCATATGCCGGTGGTTATCGTGTCGCCGCCGGCATTCTCGTATTGGTGGGTACCCGATACTTCGTATTCGTAATAGGTCGCCTCATAGTCCTTGAGAACAACATAGCCGAGCGATGCCACCACTACTATAACTGCCACGGATACGAGCATCATCGACAGAACGGACCTGCTTTTTCTTACAGCCATAGGGCACTACCGGCCTGTAAGTGCACGAACAACTAATTAAGTATGCGCAATGCGGGCGGCTTAGATGAAACCGCCCTTTACCGAGAACTCGTTTTCCTTCAATGGTGCCTCTGGCTCTTTAAGGGACACGTTCTTTTTGGCGTAGAAACCCTTGCATATGACGTAGACCTCCGAGGACGTGTCCCTGGAGGCGGCAGGCGAATGTATCTTCACCGATGCGAAACGACCTTCCAGCTGTTTCTTGATGATATCGAACATGTCTCCCATGAAGACCTTCATGACCAGCTTGCCGTTCTTCTTAAGGATGCGGTCGCAGACGTTCACGGCGAACGTGCACAGATGAATGGAGCGGGCATGGTCCATGGAGTACTGGCCGGCGATGTTGGGCGCCATGTCGGAGAGTACGATGTCCGCTTTTCCGCCTATCCTGGAAAGCAACTCTATCATCGTGGCATCCTCGGTGATGTCCCCGAGTATCGTCTCGACGCCCTCCATCGGACGGATCTTCCTCAGGTCCACGCCTATTACCTTCCCCGTCTCTCCTACTTTCTCTTTGGCGACCTGCAGCCAGCCTCCCGGGCAGGCGCCCAGGTCGACCACGGAGTCGCCCTCTCTGAAAATGCCGAAGCGTTCGTCGATCTGAAGGAGCTTGTATGAGGCCCTCGAACGGTAGCCCTGCTTCTTTGCAAGCTTGTAGTAATGCTCGTGCCTCCTCTCCTCCACCCAACGGTCGTGAATTCCCACAGACCGCCCATCGCGTTTACCGTTAAACCCTTTTCCCACGTCATAAATATACTACGGGCATATTCCGTAGACGAGTGCGATGACCGACCCATGGACCTATGAGAAAGCAGGAGTTAGCATTGACCGCAAATCGAGCGCCATAGAATCGCTGGTCGGCGAACTGACGTACCGCCGCGTAGGCGACGGACAGAACGTGAGGATGTCCGGGCTGTTCGCCAGCCTCATCGACTACGGCGACGAATATCTCACATTGGCCACCGACGGGGTCGGGACAAAACTTCTCGTGGCCCAGGCCCTGGGGAAGTGGGACACCGTGGGAATAGACTGTGTGGCCATGAACGTCAACGACACCATCTGCGTGAACGCTGAGCCCATCTCGTTCGTCGATTACGTCGCGATAGCCGACCCGGACGGGAAAGTGACCCGCGACATAGGTATCGGCCTCAACAAGGGCGCCGAGATGTCGAACATGGATATCGTGGGCGGAGAGATAGCCGTTCTGCCTGAGATAGTCAGGATGCCCGACCTCTCGGGCACATGCCTGGGACGCGTGAAGAAGGACCGCGTCATCACCGGGTCCTCGTGCGAGAGCGGCGACCTCGTCGTGGCGCTGAAGTCTTCCGGAGTGCACTCCAACGGGCTGACGCTGGCAAGAAAGGTCTTCGAGTCCGCCGGTATCGGTCTCGGCGAAAAGACCTCCGGTATAAGCGGTACC
>DAMX01000100.1:0-25332 GCA_002497195.1 Methanomassiliicoccaceae archaeon UBA354
CCCGTTCCAACTTTCGCTGTTCCAGGATATCGAGATAAGAGATCTGGCCTACGCGGGGAAGAACATGTTGAACGATCTGGGAGTGGTCCCGCCCAAGAGGGACGGTGCCGTGATAAGCGCTGAAGAGGCGGGTCTCGAAGGGATGCCTGATGCCAAGGTGATAATCCCTCCGGCGGTGAGGCATGAGATAGGCGCGGACGCCATGGCCATGCTGATGATGACGGACGTCCTCGACGAGAAAGAGCCCTGCCTGGTCGTGGACTATGGTACCAACGCTGAGATGGCTCTGATTTATGAGGGCAAGATAATGACCGGGTCTGCCGCCGCGGGGCCGGCGATGGAAGGACAGGAGATAGAGAGGGGGATGCTGGCCGCTCCCGGTGCCATATCCGATGTGGAGATCACGCCGAAAGGATGGAAATGCTATGTTCTCGACGAGACGATGGCGGCCAAAGAAGGCGATACGGTCGATCCCGCGTCCGGAGAGGTCGTGGAGAAGGGGCCGATGTCCGGCAAGGCGATCGGCATCACGGGCACGGGGGTTGTGGCCGCGCTCTACTGCGGCATCAAGTCCGGGATCGTAGTTCCTCCCAAGATAACTTCATGCGACGGCAGGATGCACCTTCAGGACGGCATAGACATAACTTCTAAAGACATCGAAGAAGCAGGTAAGGCCATCGGAGCCCTGAGGGCGGGATTCCTCACGCTGCTCCACGAGGCGGGACTTTGGACTCCGGACATCAAAAAAGCATATATGTCAGGAGCATCCGGCCTCTATGTCGACGCCAAGAAGGCCCTGGCGATCGGGATGGTCGTGCCCGGTGCCGAAAGGATCGTACAGTTTGGAAACACCTCCATCGGCCTTGCGCGCAAGGTCGCAATGGACGAGATGTCTCTGGACGAACTGAGGGAGTTTGCAAAGAAACTTAGGGCGGACCACTGCATGTTCGCAACCTCCCAGGTGTTCAAGGACATCTATTCCATCGAATACGCAATCTGGGCCCAGGGCATGCCGGTGAGCGAGTACAACAACATGCTCGATGTCTACGACCTTCCTCCGATCGAAGAGTTGGACACAGACCCGGAAGTTAAGCGCTTTGCGGAGAGGGATCTGCCCGATACCGACAAGTCGCCCATACACGTGCTCGAGAATCCCGGGACCCTCCTCAGAGGAAGGGTCGAAGGATGCACCGCATGCCGCAAATGCGAGCGCGTGTGCCCCGAGCACGCTATGAAGATAACGAAGGAAGGCGACGGGAACTATGCCAACGTACGCACGGACCTTTGCGGAGGATACGCATGCAGCAGGTGCGAGCGCGAGTGCCCGGAAAAAGTCCTCAACTACAAGCAGCTGAAGCTTAGCGACCGGCAAAAGCCGACCGAATGAACGGGATATATAGGAGTCATTATTCTGCAGGGAGATGTCCTACCCCGACATCCACGGTAATAGCAGGATGAGGGCCTGCGACAAGACGCACAGAGCGGTAGCGGAGCTTAGGGACGACGGGGATGTGGACATCAGAATAACGTACGACTGCGAGAAGGCAAGGCAGTTCGCGAACGATGCACCAAGGTCACCCTCGATGACGTGACGGATTTCTACGGCAGCAGGGTGAACAGCAAAGAGATCCGCGGGAACCTGTGGATACAACGCCTTCTGCCCGTAGGCGTGTACGACGCCGCCTGGATGGAGCTTGAAATGCTCTCCAAGAGCCTCTGCAAGAAGGTCGGGGGAGACGAGATAGTGCTGGACCGGTGCGATTCCGAAGAATGTTCAGCGGATGTTGATGCCCGAGACCCCGCGGCATCTGCGCAGCAGAGGTATCAGCTCGGCCGGTATCTGGCCATCTACGACGATTATCAGCTGCGAATCCTTTCTCTCGCCGTTGTCGTCCACCACTGCCTGTCTCACCGACATTCCGGCCCCGTATATGACCGATGTCACATCCGCGAGGATGCCGGGCATGGTAGCATCCGATGGCACGATCTCAATCACAGAGCAATCTATCTCTGAAGCTATCTTGTCCAGCATTAATATCGGCCTTAGCTTTGAGAACACAGCATCGAGGTCGGATGTGGCCGACATCCTCTCCAACGTGGACCTTACCACACGTCGGTCGACGCCGGCGGAACGTGCCAGCGCCGAATCGGCGATCTCCACGTCCCCGCAGAACGCCTTGCCGTTCCTCTCGCATATGCCGTATCTGAGCATTATGTCGGCAACCCTTCCCTGGGACGGGTATCGGTCGAACATTTTCCGGATGTGGTCCATGCCGTGTAATGGGCAACAAGCATAAAATGCTTTATTGCCTCGGAGGGGCCGCTATGCCAGCCTTTAAGATTGTGGATATATCACGGTCATGAACGCGCCCGCATTTGCATCGTGCTGGTGTATAGTGAACGTTATCGGTTCCGAAGACGACATCCATGTGGTGATGCCTTCCAGTGTGGTCGAGGAGTACGTTACCCCGTTGACGAAGGAATAGTAGTGGGTTCCCGAGCTCACGTAGTACGAATAACCTTCAGATTGTATGGTGATGCTCTTCTGCAAGGTGAACTTGAAGCAGAACGTCCCGGCGAGGGTTGCATCGAAAGCGTTCCATCCCGTCTGGGGGGGAGCGGTGTAGTCGATCTCATATCCGGGGTACTCGATTCCGCCTGAAGTGACGGTTGTCGGAGTGACCGTGGCCACAGGTGTGGCGTCGGGGTCTCCAGGCACGGTGGTGTCGATCACGATCATGTTGTCGGTGTGCCTGAACGACAGCTGGTTGCCGGAATTCGTAACCATGTTGCCGAGGCCTGCGAAGGATATGTTGATCGAGAATGTCAGACATACATTCTCGGGCGGGTCTTCGGTCAGGCCGTCGACCATTATGCCAAGGGTCTTTCCGTCAAGGTCCGCAACGGTGGTTGCGAGGCCGTATGCAGGTATTGAAGTTTCGATCCCGTAGCTGTCGGTGATGGTGAAATGATATGTGAGGCCGGTGAAGGGCGTTTCTGTATCGCCCACCTTGAAATCTGCGTTGCAAAGCAGGACCACGTCCGTGACGCCGTTTGTGGAGGACGCACCGATCCTAGCATGGCCGAAGTCAAGGGATGTGCTGTCCAGCACATAGGAGGTCACTCCATCTACTTCGACGTGGTGGTGTTCGATCACATGGCCTCCTGTTCCGGGCACGTCGTCGAACTCCCCGTTGGAAAGAAGGGACCCTGCGTCGTTCGTCATTCTGAGCTCAGTGCCCTTGGCGCCCACGGAGTTGTCGGTGTTGGTCATGTTGCTTACTTCGGCCGAGTATCCGACTCCGATCGTAGACATGAACAGTATCGCAAATACTATCGCGGTGATTGATAGCATTTCAAGACAGATCCTCAATCTGGTTCTTGTGGATTCCATCATTCATCTCCAAAGATTTCAGAGATGTCGGCCGGTAAGAGGAAAACAAGCGCAGCTGGTAACGATCCGGCTTTGGTTCCTGTTCTCTTACCCGTCATAATGCTGGCCTCAATAGATAACTCTGTTAACTTAGTACATTTACGACGAGTATATTAACGTTGTTATATGAGTAAAAAAAGAGTAATCTCACTTATCGATATCACATATAGAAAAATAGGGCCAGCAACAAATAATCTGAGTGGCTGTACACCTAAAAAATCGGGAAGAAAGGCGACGTATCGTCACCGATCAAATTGGTTTGAAAGGCCGGCAGGTCTCTGACCCGCCGGCCTATGTTTTAATGGTTTATCTCACGCTCAGGCGGTCACCGGGGCCACGTAGATCGTTATGGTGTAGGTGAGGTCAACGGGCTTGTTCGACAGGGTCGAGCTTCCAGCTATGTCACCGTTCAAGACCAGGACGAAGTCCTGTCCGTCAGCGGTACTTGCGTCAGAGGTCAGGGTTATGGTCGCCGGCGATGCGGAAGTTGCGGTTCCAGCTACGGTCTGTCCTCCAACATCGAGCGAGGTCGTTATTCCGTAGGTCGCAGGTGCGGAGGCATCTGTCCATGTGATAGCGTAGTACATCGTCACAGATGTAACTGCAGGATCGGTCACGTGGATGTTGAGCGTCGCCCCTCCGAGTACGAGTTCCTGGGCGGCAACAATGAACACCTGCTCGTCGTCATCCTGAGAGTTGCTGTACGTTATTTCTTCTGCGGTCGCATCGAATCCGCTGGATCCCAAGAGGTTGCCGGACCCGTCCTCGAGCCTGGCGGTCAGACCATCTGCTGCAACTACGTTGTCTGTGTTCGTGACGTCGCTCACGAGGGCGGCGTATCCGAGCCCGATCATGGCTGCGGCGCAGAGCACCAGCGCTACGACCGGGATCAGGAGCTTCTTTCTGTTCCTTTCGTTTCTATATGCTGTCATTTTTTTTCACCTTTCAGGATTTTGCGTATTCCGAAAATCAATGACGGCAGGACCGTCTCAGCCGCTTCACGGCGGAGCAGACCCTTAGTAACATCTCGGAATCAACAAATCCACTTATTGAACCGCATAATTCATGTCATGTATATTAACGTTGTTATGATAAAAAATATAATCCTTCTATTTACTAATGATATATAATATTTTTGAAAAATCAAAACATAAATTCGAAAATATCTCAGACCGAGCGATCGGTGCGTGATTTCAGAATCTGCAAGAAACCAGGGTTCAAGTCAACCGCCGGTAGGATGGGGTCTTCGACCGATGATAAAAATGTCTGCGGGCGGACAGAAACGACGTTCCGTCCGCCCATTTAAATTATTTTGCCTTCAAGCGACGGGTACCACGTAGAACGTGATGCTGTATGTGGGGATGACAGGCTCATCTTCCAGCCCATAGTTCGCCGGCAATTCAGGAATGGCACCCTTGAGGACGACTGCGAACTCAGTGGCTCCCGACAGAGCGAGAGGTGTCGTGGTTCCGTTGGCCTCTCCGGCGGATATCGTCTGCCCTCCTATGTCAAGGCTGGTCGTCATTCCGTAAGGCGCAGATCCGGAGGACCAGGTTATCTCGTACCATACATCGACCTGGGTCACATTTGCCACGCCGCTTGTTGTCAAGGCCTCGACTTCCAATATGGCCCCTCCCAGCTTAATTTCGGAATCGGCCGACACATAGTAGGTTGTCACTCCATCGATGGTGGAGGTGCCGTAGTGGATGACATCTTCGTCATTGGCAAAGTCTTGTCCGGTCAGGGGATCTCCTTCGGAATCTACCAGGTTGGCGCTGAGACCGTCGCCTGCGACTACGTTTGCCTGATTCGTTACCGTGCTCGTGAGAGCGGCGTATCCGAGCCCGATCATGGCCGCGGCGCAGAGCACCAGCGCTACGACCGGGATCAGGAGCTTCTTTCTGTTCCTTTCGTTTCTATATGCAGTCATTTTTCTTTCTCCTTTTTGCGGGATTTTGTGCGTTCCTGAGGCCGACTGGGGAACAAAAGTCGCAAAATAAATTATTCGCAGACCTCTGTGCCTGATATGTGCCGCATACGGCAGATTTTGTTTTGAACGCCTCAAATCTGAATTTAGTATATTAACGTTGTTATCATATCATGAAAAACGTTGATTATTTTTTTCCGGCAACAGACGGTAATTTTTGTGAAAAATCTCCAAGGGCGGACTATTGTGTGCAGTTACCCGCCATTATGATGCGATGAGTCCCTCTGGTGCTTAAAGTGGTTAGTTTTTTACGAAAAATAACTAATGTGATGCTTGGAAAAAGGAAAAGAGCGGAAGGGATGACGCCCCCCGTTACGTTGAATGGTCGAGTCTCAGACCGTTACGGGAGTGATGGTTATGGTTATGTCGTAACTGAGTTTCGACGGCTCGACCGGCAAACCGTCAGCAGCAACGATGTCTGCCAGCAGTTCGACGGTGTAAGCTATTCCGGTTCCGTTTACGGCCACTCCTTCATTGCTCGCGAGTACTCCGGATTCCGGAGAGGTGATTTTTAGCATGTGGTTTACCGTAATTCCGTATGGTGTCCCGTCCGTTACTTCGACCCCGTCTTCATAGAACGTCACTTCATAGGTGATGTCGACAGCCGTGACGCCGGAGTCGATGGTCCTCAGAAATAATGTGGCTCCCCCGAGTTTGAGGCCGTCAGTTGATGTCACATAGTAGGTCTTGGCTCTTCCATCGGTTTGTTTGGTGCCGAAGTCGATTTTGTCGGTACCCGCGCTGAACTCTGTTCCCGCCAGAAGGTTTCCGTCCAATCCCCTCAGCTCGGCATCCAGCCCCTCGCCCGCGACTACGTTCGCTTGATTGGTGACAACGCTTGTGAGGGAGGCGTATCCAAGCCCGACCATGGCCGCAGCGCACAGTATAAGCATGGCAATCGGGACTGCAAGCCCTATGCGACCCCTTCTTTTCTCGTATGGATTATACACGTTATCTGCCCCAGAGTATGATCGTTCACGCAACGCGGAAAGACACCTCTCTTTACAGCCTTCTTTATCGTCGGCTTTATCGTAAGGCCTCGACAGGATGTGGCGTTATACAGACTTAGTTATAAGTACTATATTAATGTTTCTACTATGCCATCCATCAGCACACGCCATCAAAAACAGCTGAGCCTAAAACCCAGGCACGCATCGAATATCAATACAGGCAGGGCTCCATGTGTATCGTGATGGAGTAATAGCAGACTCCGGGCTCGTCGACAACGTCGCTGACATCATCCGGGATTGTCCCGCTGAGCGTCATCAGATAGCTGTGTTCGCCGAAGATGTCAAATGGTTCCGTCCTCTCTCCTTCTGCGACCGACATGGCGTTATCGCCATTGCTGATGGAAAGGGACGTGGTCATTCCGTAAAGCGACTCCGGATCGGCAGCCGTCCAGCTCAGCTCGTACCATACCGTCACGTACCTGACGTCAGAGCTTTCCAGCGGCCGTATGTCGAGTATGGCTTGTCCGAGCTCCAGCGATTGGCTGCATACCAAGAAGGTCGGAGCATGGTCGTCCACCCTTTCGAAGCCATAACGTATCCTGCTGGCACCCGTGCCTCCGTTCGCACCCCGTGCGAACTCTCCCCCTTCCAAGATCTCCCCGTCTCCGTTGAGGAATTTGACATCGAGCCCATCGGCCGCGATAAGATTTGCTTCGTTGGTCACATCGCTTATCAGGGCGGAATAACCAACCGCTATCATGGCGGATAAACAAAGCAAGAAAGTTATGATGGGTATCACAGCTCTCCTCCTGTGCCGACGTTCGCCGTTACCGTACTGCGTCGTCATCGTAATCATCCTCCTTTTCCGAATAAACGCGTCTGATCTCCCGTATGCAATATATCGTGATGACGACACATGCGGCGAAAGCGGCCACCCAAACCAACTTATCCTTCGCCAATGTCACGATTTCCCCGGAAATTTCCGATACTCCCAAGACCTTTCCGATCACCTTTTCAGGGTACACTATGGGATCGACGCTACTGTTCGCATCTCCCTTGGTGATGAAACTGCCATCGTCGCGAACGTCTATGACCCGGTGGACGATCATCACACCGTTTCTGTCATAAGCTATCACATCGCCGACGGCTATGGTGTCCAGCTCGCTCTGGTCGAGACGTTGTATTATAATGAGGCTGTCAATAGGTATGGTCGATATCGTGTATTCCGTTGGTTCTCCGTCCATGGAGCCGGAAACGATGAGGCGGACCTCGCGGTCTCTCAGGTCCAGGGAATCGCCGTTGAAGCGGTACAGCGAATAAATCCCTGCTCCCATAAGAACAACTATGGCACCGACTGTAACGCATGCCAATATCTTGCTCTTATTTTCGCTGAAAGACATGTTTAGACCTCCACAAAACAAAGACTGTTAGTGTAATGCGTTTACACAATATAAATGAACGACGTTATCAGTCCTTAATTTCGGTACCGCTTTTGATTCGGGCAGACCGAAATCTCACTGCGCCGCGGCCTTCAGGTAAACGATCAGTCTTCGTCAGAAAGCATCTCGTCCATGACCTTCTGTTGTCCCATTACGCATGCCAGTGACTCGGCTTCTATGAATATGCGCGTGGTCTGCGGGAATTCGGCCTTTATCGCGGCCTCGATCCTGGAGGTAGCCTCCATGGTTTCGCATATGTCGCATCCATCGGCGAACGTCGCATCTATGCCTATCAGGAGAGAATATGGGCCGAAGTAGTTGGTCAGCACGCGTCCGCATTCGACGACGGACGGATCCTCCTCCACAATACGTTCGATCCTGCGGACCTCTTCGGCCGTTATACCTTCTCCCACAAGGAGGCCCTTGCTTTCCTTCATGAGTATCGCGGCCACAGAGATCAGGATTATACCTATCATCACCGATGATATTCCGTCGAAGTATGAGATCCCCGTAATCTGCCACAACACCATTCCCATCAGTGCGATGAAAAGGCCCGCTTCCGCCGCGGTGTCCTCGAGGACGACGGTGAAAAGGCTCGGGTCTTTGCTTTCCCTGATGTATTCCATCGCCTTCATGTTCTTTTCGCGCCGGGCTGCGTTGAATTGTTTCACCGCTATTGCGAGAGACGCCCCTTCTATCGCCATCGCGATGACCAGTATGACGTAGTTCACGGTCAGGTCCCTGAACATGTGTTTTCCGGCGGCGGACTCCATAAGAGCTTCGTATCCATGGGATATGGACATCCCGCCGCCTATTGCGAAAATCAGGATCGAAACTACAAGCGTCCAGAAATAGAGTTCCTTCCCGTATCCGAAAGGATGCTCACGGTCGGCCGTCTTATCGGCTTTCTTCATTCCATAAAGGACGAGGATCCCATTGCCCGAATCCACAAGGGAATGTATGCCCTCCGACATCATGGCGGCTGATGCCGTGATACCCGCCGCGATGAACTTGACTATGCCTATCAGCACGTTAGCCGCGATCGCGGCGATAACGGAGATCTTCGACGAGCCCTTCTGCATTTTTTAGTACCGGCAGGGGGTGATGCTATCGCTTATATTATAAATCCGCGGGAACGGCCATCGGGCCGGCGGAAATACCTTTCCGGCGCACAGGTCATCTTATTCTTCGAGACCACGCTCATCTTCGATTCCGAACTTTCCCGGTATCCGTAAATACGGGAATCTGTCAGAACCTCGCCGTATGCCTTCATGGACATATCTGACGACAATCTGCCCCTGGTCTCGAGGACGCGCAGCTAAGGTAATTAGAAGTGTAACGTCCGGCCGCCCCCGGGCACGCCGGTTCCTGTGCTATGGCTCTGGATTTTTTGTCTGCGTCGGTATGACTGTACCGACAAAGCAGGTTTTTGAAAAGAACATGCCTTCTTTCGACCGTTATGTGTATGGCTCCACCAAGGTGAACCTGAAGAGAAACACACTCAAACCTCGGTTGAATCCGTTGTTCCCTGTGTAAACGAATTCATACGCGGGATTTGGAGAGGATGACTTTGTCATCGATGATCCTCTTTGGGGGCATATTCCGCCTATGACGCTCACTTAACAGGCGTTGATATTCTCTATTTAAAATAGTAAGAGGTTTAAGTCCGTGTCACTTCGACACGGGGAACAGAGGCAGGACCTCCTTCCTGTTGACCTCGTTTATCACTTCGGCGAGTCCGGTGTACATCGCTACCAGGCCGAGCACGATACCTATGGCGGCGGCGGCGACGGTAACATCGCCGTTCTGGAGCAGCGATCCCGCACCCAGTCCCACGAATACAACCGTAAGCAGCCCGAAAACGGCCTGAAGCGCCCTGTTGGTCTTCAGCGTTCCGAAGAACAGCATGAAGGTCAGGAATCCCCATCCGAAGAAGTAGGCCGCCTTGAACACGTGGTCAGGGGCCGCGAGCCCCAGGGCGACTGCGACGTTCATGAAGGCGAAGGACATCCAGAATGCGCCGTAAGAAGTGAAGGCAACGGTCCCGAACGTATTGCCCTTCTTGCATTCGATGATTCCTACGATGAGCTGAAGAAGTCCGCCGTAGAAGATCATCATGCCCCACATGAGGCTGTCCGCGGGCCTTTCCGTAAAGTCGAGGAACATGGCTAGCAGAGTGGTCATCCCGAAGGCGCAAAGGCCCAGGGCACCGGCGTTGGCGAAATTTGATTCCGTCATTTGATCGTTGCTGTAGAATCGCGTCGATATTAAATAATCGACGGTGCTACACTTCGTCAATTGACGGAATAAGTGGTTTCAATGTAAGTTCAGTCCGTCTTGGCCTTGCTCACGTAGCTCTGCCAAACCTTCTTCAGATCGGGCCTCTGGACCGTTTCCATGACGTAATCGGCGAACTCGTCCCCGGTGGCACCGGTATCCCTTCCGGTCATCACGAGCTTCTTCTCGAACTGGCAGCAGATATCCAGAGCCATGGTCAGCCTCTCGCCTTTCTCTGCCTCGCCTATGTGGTTCATCATAAGTGCGACGGCTTTGATCATGCTGCTGGGATCGGCATACTGTCCGCGGCCTTCGTTGACCATCCTCGGTGCAGAACCGTGTATGGCCTCGAACATGGCGTATCTCTTTCCGAGGTTGGCGCTCCCGGCTGTCCCCACTCCGCCCTGAATCTGCGCTGCCTCGTCGGTTATTATATCGCCGTAGAGGTTCGGGAGGACGAACACGCGGAAGCTGCTCCTCCTTGCGGGGTCTATGAGCTTTGCGGTCATTATATCGATGAACCAGTCATCCCATCTGATGCCGGGGTACTCCTTGGCGACCTCTTCGGCGATGCTCAGGAACTTCCCGTCGGTGGTCTTTATGATGTTTGCCTTTGTTACCAGCGAGACGTAGTCAATGCCGTTCTTTTTGGCGTATTCGAATCCCGCGCGGATGATCCTTTCGGTTCCCTGGGCGGTTGCGACGCAGAAGTCCATCGCCAGGTCATCCGTCACGTTTATTCCGTCGCTTCCCAGGGCGTAGCTGCCTTCGGTGTTCTCCCTGAAGAACGTCCAGTCTATGCCAAGCTCGGGGACGGACACGGGCCTCACGTTGGCGAACAGGTCGAGCTCCTTCCTCATAGCCACGTTTGCGCTCTCGATATTGGGCCAAGGATCTCCCTTTTTGGGGGTGGTCGTAGGCCCTTTAAGTATGACGTGGCATTTCTTCAGCTCCGCCAGCGTGTCGTCGGGTATGGCCTTCATGACCTCTACGCGCCTCTCGATGGTCAGCCCGTCTATCTTGCGGACCTCTACCTTTCCGGTCCATATCTTGTCGGCGAGAAGGAACTCCATGACCCTCTGGGCTGAAGCGCAGATGTACGGCCCTATTCCGTCTCCCCCGCATACTCCCACGATCATCTTGTCAAGTTTGGAATAATCAACCCAGTCTCCTTCCATTTTCAGGGACTCGACCCTCTCGAGCTGTTTTCTGAGGAGCATGCCGTATTTTTCCTGGGCGTTTTGAATTGCCTTTTCGTCAACCATTGTAATCGGCTGCTTATATTGACCGACGATAAAGTATTTTCCGATAGCATCAGACCGTCAAATGGACCGGGAGAGACAGCGGCCGGTCTGAAGACAGGGGTCGTCCGCCAGACATAAGTCGGAATATTCGTTTCAGCAGTTATAAAGAAACGAGGGTCGGATTCATCGGAACTGCGGGCAAGGTTACGTCCCTATAGTTCTCCGGGTTTTCGAACATTGTAGCAAAAATGAAAACGTTAATATAACATTTGTTCTTAGATTCAATTCGCGTGGATCGAATTATCATGATGGGGACGACGACAAGAAAGGCCCGATGACGAGTCTTTTCTATGTTCCGTGTATAATTTTTTAATTCAGGTGGCCAAATGTACGGTTCTAACAATAACGGAATAAACTACAAGGCGATCCTGGTAGTTGTCGTAGCGTTGTTGCTTTCCTTATTGGCCCTGGGCGGGCTTGCATACTCTGCACCGGATGCAAGCACGGTCAAGAACACCGCGAACGTTGTCAGCTTCGACGGGCTCGAGGCCAAGTTGCTGGATGAAGATGGAGACCTTCTCACGGGAGCGGGATTCAGCAATGGTATGCAATTAATGTTTTATCAAGAGGGTGACGGTTACACCCTGGCTGATATGGGAAATGTAAAAATCGGAGGGGGCACGTTGTTTTTGATTTCCGACTACACCACGTCTGTGAACATCTCATACGATGTCGAATTCAGCGTGGATGGTGTTGAGACAGAGGATCCCTTCGGAATGACGATCACTCACGAGCTCAGGGAGTACGGGGCTGCCGGCTGGTCTTCCTTCGATACGGCTTCAGTAGATGAGGACGGAGTAGAATACGACATAGGATTGTACGCAACCTTCACTGCCGTCGGAGGTCTGAGCGACAGGCCCGAAGGGCTAACTTACACCATCACCATAACCATTACGCCGGGGTCAGAGGGACCTTAAAACCGTATAAAAAGACTGATGTGCATATCTCGCTCTTTTCCTTATTGAAAGTGCGGACTCCCCTCTATTGGAGATGTTTTCTGCATCTCGCGCAGATATGTCGGTACCAGCCCCGTCATCACGCTCGATACATCCAATTTTTCCCGAAGGCAGGGCATTATGGTGTTTAGGGCTTCGACCTTTTCACATCTCCGTGATCAAGACGGAAGAAAACAATACCCGAAAAAAGAACGACGGTACATTCCAAGAACATTATCCTCTCCAACAAACAGAGGTATCAGGCGGTACCGGGTCCAAAGGACCAATGCTGAGATACGATCTTCGCCAGCTGCACGGAGAATCGCCCCAGCGTCTTCCTTGATGATTTTTGTGAACTTTCCGGTCTCCGTCAACTTCTCTTTTCAAAGAAAACACTGGGGTTATTTGCGGATCGCGATATCAGATGGCGATAATGTTACGCATCACCTCATCCGCATCATAATTTCTGTCTCGGACCATTTACACATGCCAATGCATTGTCGATCATTGCACAGACCTGGCGTGAGCACTCATCTTTATCGATAGAACAAACAGACGCCGGGAAAAATTGTTCAATCGCTTTATTCGGAAACCTTCAGTTCGACCCCAGAACACAGTATTTCGGTATACTGCATATTGGCCGGAATGCCCACCGCCATGCCGACCGTGTAGTATCCCGGGGCCGGAGTAGAAACTGAAACTGCGGTACCGACAGAGATATATTCCACTCCGTTCAGGAAATACCGGATCTCGATCTGGTCCGATGATAAATATGAACTTGGGTCCAGGTTGATCCTATCGGTGAATTTGGGCATCAAAAGAGTGGTTTCCTGCACCTCGGAACCCGTAGCAATCTGGAACGTAACACTCATGCCGGTTATTCCATCCGTGTCAAAGCCCGGAACAATTTCAATATATTTCCATCCGGTCTCTACGATATCCTCATCGCCTACCACGACCACTGCGCTGCCTGTTATCGTGGGTGCAGGCCATGTAGAATCAGCCACGAAAGTTCCGCCCTCCACAGTTATGGACGAGCCCTGAATATTTCCGGTGACCGCAACGTTGCCGTTGATGGAAATTTCACCTCCGGCGTATACGGACCCAGCTCCCAGGGTTCCGTTTACTGTGATGGAGCCCCCCTGCGTTTTTTCTTCGGAAGATGCCGTCCCGTTGATTATCAGCGCACCGGCGGTATAGATCTCTTCACAGTTCAGAACCGTACTTTCGTTGATCGTGATGGAGCCGCCCTGTACCTTTCCTTGGGAAGATACAGTGCCGTTGATCACCAGCGCGCCTGCGGTATAGATATTATCGCAGCTCAGAACCGTTCCTTCGTTTATTGTCACAGAGGACCCTTGGACTATTCCGCCGGTGTTCACGGTGCCGCCGTTCAGGATGACGGATCCGCCGGTGGAAATCTGATCCGTCTGCAGATTTCCGCCGTCAACGATAAAACTGCTGATGCCCCAGATTGAACTAGAAACAATGTTAACGTCCCCCGTACTTGCGGAGGATAAGCGTATTGTCTGATTGGACCCCTGGATATTCATACTGTCTATCTGATTTTCGTTCTGCAACAAGATCGTGACGTTGGTGGAATTTTTCGGAGTCAGACCGCTAAGGGTTGAATTGTTGAGGACGAGCAACGGGGCGCTAGATGCGGAGACCGAAACAGAAAGGTTCGTTGCCCCGTTTATGATATAACATCCCGTACCCGTCACATTTACGTTTCCTGACGTTGCAGTGTAATTGCCCCACACAGCGTATAATGTGGTCACGTTAGGAGGTGCGGTGTCCCCTGCATTGTATAACTTGGAGTAAATAGTAGGACTTTCGCTCCACACGACGAACGCATTCTTTCCGGAAGGGATTGTGGAACCCGACGCATCTGGGAGGCCGGTCGCGTTCAGCTCGCCTACGGTCTTCACGAAAGAGCTCTGACCGTTAATCGATCCGCCGTTCAGGTCGAAGGTGATGTCGTATGTGGCCTCGGCATATGCATCCTCGGGATATTCGAAAAGGGCGACGAAGCAGACCGCCGAAAGTACAGCGACCGCCACGACTGCAGAATTTGCCGCGTTACTTCTTCTCATCCATCTCTCCGAAATCGTTGTGCGCCGCCCAGTTTCAATAGCTTGATGTTATTGACGGTTCACAAACACCATTAATTTTCACTATTTCTATCTGTTATATATAATGTTCGATAAGTAGGGAGCGGCAGGCGCTCAGATGCTTCGGGTAAACAATTACATAATAAAAGCAACGTTAATAAAAGGGTCTGCAATCGAGGTATCCGATGGCAAAATTTTTTGATAGATTGGCTAGAAGCATAATCAAGTACCCCAAGCAGATAATCTTGGCTTGGGCGGTTATATTGCTTTGCGCCGCGCCGTTCGCTATCGGTGCGGGAGGAGTTCTGAAATACGATACTTCGGAGGTTGCCCTGGACGATTCCGAGTCCATGCAGGGGCTGGGCATCATCGAGGAATACTTCTACCAGTCCGAAGTGTCCATGTCGGCAAGCCCGATACTGGTCCTGGAGACCTCCGCCGACAGAAGTCTGGCCGGGAGCTATTTCCAGGAGTTTTCAGAATCATATCTAAACGACCCAGAGAGGCTGGCGGGGTTCACGGACTCCGAAGGCAGCCCGAAGGTCGTCAACTTTGTATACAGCGGTGTGAGCGAAAGCGAGTCCGACAATTCCTTGGCGATGCTGTTCGTGATATATTCGCCGGAATTCACCGACATATATGATGACACACCAGAACTCAGGAACTATGTTTCCGCCGCGTTGTCCGAATTCAAGTCGGACAAGCTGGCCGATGGCCAGGTGGTCGCCATCACCACCTTCGTCACCGGCACCGCTGCGATAGGATACGACGCTGAGGTCGCGACGATGGAAGACCTCTCGAAGATCGACCCGTTCACCATAATGCTGATCCTTATTCTGGTCGGCCTGTTCTTCAGGTCCATAATCTCCGCCGCCACTCCGCCTATGACGATCGGGTTCGCATTCGGGATCACCCTCTCGCTGGTGTTCGCGCTGGGCCAGATGATGAGCATATACTTCATCACGGAGATGCTGATACTCGTCACGATGATGGGCGCGGGATGCGATTACTGCATCTTCATATTGGCCAGGTACCGCGAGGAGCGCCGTTACGGGAAATCCCACGAGGAGTCCCTTCACAATTCTGTTGTATGGGCGGGGGAATCGATCACCACCTCAGGAGCATCTGTGATCATAGGGTTCGGGGCCCTCTCCCTATGCTCTGTGCCGATGGTAAGCACAATGGGGATCGTGCTTGCCGTCGGAATACTTATTGCGCTGATCGCGGCCCTCACACTGATAACGTCCATGCTCTCCCTTGTGGGGGACAGGATGTTCTGGCCGTCCAAGGCGGAAACCTTCCGCGAGGGCAGCAAAGCGATGAAAGGATGGTACGGAAAGGTATCCAGGTTCGGAGCCGGCTATTTCCGTAAGTCGGCGAGGTTCTCGCAGAAGCATGCGAAGACGATAGTCGCTGCGGCGATATTGGTTACCGTTCCCGCGGCATACATCGCAACCACCGCCGAGACGTCCTACGACTTCACCAGCACTCTGAGCACAGGCGAGTCGTATGATGGACTTAAGGAGATCGAGGGCTACGTCGGCGGGGGCTTCCTCATGCCCAATTATGTCATCATCGAATTCGATGACAGCAACGCCGTTGCGACGCTTTCGTACGATACAAGCGGTGCCGAGCCTGTACCCCTTCTGACCTGGAACGATAACGGAAGTTACGGTAAAGTAGTCGGTCTGACCGGCCAGATAGGAGAAATAGACAACATAAGGGTCTCCACAAGCGTGGCGAAATGGTATGATGCGTCTTTGGAGGACGACAGCATCCTGGAGGCGGCGCTGGCTTCGGATGGGTACGCTGCGCTGACCTATGCCTTCTCATCGTATCCCGACGAGATAAGGGAGGCGTTGCTCGCCCACGGAGCGGCCGGGATAGCCCTGGCATATATGCCTACCGAGGCCTCGCCATACGCCACCGCCGCACTCACGGGCATGGGTATGGACACGTTGCTGCTGGAGAGCATGCGCACCATGATGTCGTCTGGATCCACGGAGGCTATCGACAGCTACATCAACACCCACCCCGAGATGCCCCTGCTGACCCTGGCGGCAATGGAATCCCCCTACACCGCGCCGGTCATGGATGCGATGATCAACTACATGGGCGGGGCGCTGGGAGGAGACATCGTCGCCGGCACCGGAGGCCAGCTGACGTTCGTAAAGGTCACGGCCGTAACGGTATCTTCGGCAACTTCCAACGAGTCCATGGACACTATCGCCACAATAGGCGGGATGGTAGGAACCTTCAAGGCGGACAATCCTGAGGCGGTGAGCTCGTGGGTGACAGGCTCGCCCGCGGTCACGTACGACCTTTCAAACTCGGTCGGCGAAGAGTTCAGCTATATCGAGCTGGTCGTCGTCATATTGATAATACTCCTGCTTTTCTTCGTCATGAAGTCATATCTCATACCCATACGCTCGGTTCTGACCGTGGTTATGAGCATTGTCTGGACCTTGGCCCTGACCCACCTCGTATTCAGCAACATGCTGGGCATCGGAGTGGTCTGGCTCATACCGATAATATTGTTCGTGATATGTCTGGGCCTCGGAATGGATTATGACATTCTGCTCACCACCCGTATCAAGGAGAACGTGATGCATCTGGGGATGGACAACGACAAGGCCATATACGAGGCGGTCACGCACACCGGTTCCGTCATAACGATTTGCGGTCTGATCATGGGAGGCGCGTTCGGAACGCTGATGCTGTCTTCGATGCCTATGATGCAGGAGTTCGGATTCGCCTTGTGCTTCGCCATAATGGTCGACGCCCTGCTGGTGCGCACCTATATCGTCCCAGCCGTCATGCACATTCTAGGCAGATGGAACTGGGTGGGCCCCAAGTGGATGCATAGGGGAACAAGGACCGGATAATCAGAAAACAGGAGGGGCAACCCTCCCCCTTTCCAATTTTAAAAAAGTTAAACAGTTTGATTATGCGTTTACTCGGAGATCGCCGAGCTGGGGCACTCGTCTACGCATGCTCCGCAATCAACGCATTTGTCTGCGTCGATGACGGCTACGTCGTCGACGGAGATCGCCGACTGGGGGCATACGTCCACGCACGCGCCGCAGGCGACGCACTCTGCTTCTATTATGGATACCATCTTGATAACCTCGCCCCCTGATAAACGAACTAATTTAAATTCGTGACTGTTTCAAAGGGAAACCTGATGGCCGTATAAGGAGCGTTTCCATGAAAACGATATATGGTTGCGGACCCATGGGGCCCCATGGAACAGAGACCGGCAGACTTCTTTCGATTCGGCGATCCGAAAGGTGCCGAGGGACGAGAATCCCTCGTATCCATGAACGAGCATCACCGAGAACTCAGCGAGTGGGCGCTGTCCCTGCTCCCTTCCGATATGAGTCCCAGGAACATCCTCGACGTGGGGTGCGGAGGGGGGATGCAGCTCCTGATGATGGGAAAGAAGTATCCGAAGGCGCTCCTGCACGGGGCCGACCCCTCCGATGAGGCGGTCAGGCTCACATCCGAGACCAATGCACAGGGGATCGAGAGCGGCAGGTGCAGGATAGACAAGTCTCAGGTAGAAGACCTTCCCTATCCTAACGGTTCTTTCGACCTGGTGTCCGCTTTCGAGACATATTTCTTCTGGAAAGACCTCGATGCGGCCCTTGGGGAGATAAGACGCGTACTCTCCACAGGCGGAAAACTGGTCGTCGTTTCCGAACAGTATCCCGACCCGGCATTCGATAAGAGGAACGCAGAATATGCAAAAAGGACCGGGATGAGGCTTGTTAAGAACGAGGAGATGATCTCGATGATGGGCGTTCACGGCCTCAATGCCGAGTTCAAAACGGTACCCGAGAAGAATTGGGTCTGTTTCATTGCAACAAAATATTGATTTTATAATTTACTATATATTATCAATATATTGTATAGATCAATCTTGTTCGAAAAGATTAATCATCATGCATTACGGTCTGCCGAACATGGCAGACCAAACCTCGGACCAGAAGAGACAATGGAAGACCAAGCACCTTCGCACGGTGTGCGCGTTTGCCAACTCGTATGGAGGGCGTCTCATAATAGGCAATGCGGACTCCTTCTCCCCCGAGGAGGCGCTGGACGAGGCCAGAAACATCTATGACGAGATATCCAGGGAGCTGGACATACACCCGCATGTGCGTCCCGTCGAGAACAAGGGCAAGGCCTGCATAGTCATGGACATAAGGCCCAGCCCTGAGCCGATCTGTCTGGAGGGACAGTATTACAGGCGTGTGGGGAAGGAGGACCGCGAACTTGTCGGGGACGACCTCGAGAAGTTCATCCTTCTGAAGGACAGGAGGGCGAGGCTCGATCTTCTGATGCCCGGAGCATCCGTCAAGGACCTTGACAGGAATGCTACTGACGCCTTCCGTTCCATGGCGAAGGTGTCCAAGAAAATCGACGACGCGAAGATGCTCCAGTCCCTCAACCTCATGCAGAAGGACATGCTGAGGGGCTCTGCAGTCTTATTGTTCCACTCCGACCCCTCGCATTTCATGGTGGGGACAGACATCCGCATCGGCAGGTTCTCAGCCTCGGGGCTCATGGACGACATGGAAGTGGTGTCCGGCCCGGTGTTCCTTCAGCCCCGCAGGGCGGTGGAGCTCCTTTCGTCCAAATACCTGCAGGACGGGGAGTATCCGATGGACGCGGTCGAGGAAGCCATAATCAACGCGGTTGCACACAAAGACTACTCTTCGGGCGACCCGGTGAGGATCAGGGTCTACAAGAACCGTATTACGATATCCAACGCGGGAGGTCTCAGCAAGAAGGATATATCCCTCGATATCGAAGGCAGGTCCAAGCTCGCTAACCCGGGACTCGCCGATATTTTCGCGAGGGCAGGCATGATGAGGCTAATGGGCACGGGGATACCGAACATGAACGCCGCCTGCCTAAGGACAGGCATACCCGGTGTCACAATAGATGCGTCGAAAGACGATTTTGCGGTCACGTTCACGCTGGCTCCCCGGGCGCCGGAGCATGGGCACAGGGCAGAGGAGATCGAAGCCGAACCGGAGGTCGTCCTTGGGGGACGTCCCGGTTTGTCGGCCGGAGAGATAAAGGACCGCGGGACCAGGACCAGGGACTTCCGTATATCCAGCCTGCTTGCCGCGGTGGGAGACGAAGAGGTCTCCGCCAGGGAGCTGATGGACCGCTTGGAGTTCAAGCACAGGCCGACTTTCATGTCCAACTACATGGAGCCCGCCATCGAAGGGGGTTTCATAGAGAGGACGTGCGACAAACCGACCAGCAGGAACCAGCGTTACAAGGCGACGGAAAAGGGATCAGCCCTTATCAGATGAATCAGAGCCTGTAACTCCTGATAATTTCCAAAGGCGTCCCGGCAGGTCCCCGCCGGCCGGAGTCGGACCCTTGCGGGCATACGCTTATGCAGATCCCGCAAGGCGAAATCCCCTCTGAGGCCAGGTCGTCCTGCCGTTTTACGCAGGCCTCGACATCAAATCCAACCTCCTGATACAAAGAAATGGAAAGGGCATTCGCCGGACAGGACCTAACGCAGAGTCCGCATCTGTTGCAGGTCTGCTTATCCGTCACGCGTCCCTCGGGGAGAACGGCATCGGTCAGTACGGTCACGAGTCTGATCCTGGGGCCGTAATCCTCGGTCAGGATCGATCCGTTCATTCCGAAGGTGCCGATCCCGCACAGATACGCGGAATGTTTATGGGAAAAGAATGCCGAGGGGTCTTTCTGAAGGCCTTTGATGCCAATATATCCGTCGCGGGGCACGGCCGCAGCAGACCTTCCGCGCCGCTCGAATTCCAGGACAGCCCTTTCCGCCGCCATGTCCAGATATGAGTTGAGCACCTTGTAATGCTCCCTGTACCAGATCGAAGGCGACGTATCCGATATGCATTTCTGGACAGGTATGCCGAAGACGAGGGCCGACCTGCATCCGGGCATAAGGGCCTTAGGCCTTCTCTCGGGAGGTACCGCCGATGAAACAAGCGGATCCGTGTCCCAGGCGTCCGAGCTGCAGGACCCGATGATTCGGATGCCCAGGCCGGCGAGCGATGATACGGCCGCCGCATAATCGGATTGCATGGTCTCTAAGGAACGTGCGGGTACTACAACTTTTCCATATAGCATACTTAATTACTTCAGCGGACCATCCTAAACTATGCTGATATGCTATTCCGGTACAGGCAACTCTTACTATGCCAGCAAGACCATACAGAGCGAGATCGGAGGCTCCGTCGTCGACATAGCGCGCAGACTAGACAAAAACAACTTCAATCTGGCGCTGGACCTGGACGAGCCTCTCGGGATAGTCTTTCCGGTGTACTTCGGAACCATACCCAAGGCCGTGAGGGAATATGTTTCTAAGATGAAAATCTCCAATAATGGGGACCATTACATCTATGCGGTAATGACATGCGGTTCCGGATGCGGGTCCGCACCAGAGGACCTGGACGAGGTGCTGGAAGATGCCGGGTATATGCTGGACGCGTATTACACTCTGATAATGCCCAACAACGCCCTGGTGTTCATGGACCCGGAGGACGACATCACCGTGGAAGAAAAGCTGTCCGCGGCCGAAGATGAGTTGGAGGCGATCGTCAAGGACATCGAGGGCCGCAGGAGCGGGGCTATACGGACCAACCGGGGCGACTTCCATCCTGAAAGGTCCGAGGAGATGAAAAAGGCATACGCGGCCGCCTGCGATACCAAGCTGTTCGCATCCACCGACGAGTGCATAGGATGCAATTTCTGCGAACGTCTGTGCCCGGAACGGGTCATAAAGGTCTATGGCAGGACTGCGGTCTGGGAGAAGGACTCCTGCAGCCTCTGCATGGGTTGCCTGGACATGTGCCCCCACAGCGCCATAACGTATGACGGCAACAAGGTGCGCGGACGTTATCACAACGATTCGTTCTATCTCAGGTCCATAGGCATCGCGATGCCCTTCGGCGACAAGCGCCCCGATGGCTGGATTTAAGTATTCAGTTTCACTAGCATTGTCTGCGGTATTCCGCTGAGGGAAACGATGACTTTCAAGGACGACATAAATGTTCCCGGTGGCCCGGGCAACAGGAAGGGAATGAAGTTCGAGACGATACAGCTCCATGCAGGGCAGGAAGAGCCCGATCCCGCGACCAGGGCGAGAGCGGTGCCGATCTACATGACCACGTCCTATGTTTTCGAGAACTGCGACGATGCAGCCGATATATTCATGATGAGGAAGCCCGGAAACATATACGGAAGGCTCACCAACGATACGCAGGCGGCGTTCGAGAAACGGATAGCTGCGCTGGAAGGAGGAAGCGCCGCATTGCTTGTCGCATCGGGGGCAGCCGCCATAACCTATACGATTCAGAACCTGGCCTCCGCCGGGGACAACATCGTGTCTGCCACGACCCTCTACGGCGGAACATATAATTTCCTGGCGCACACGCTACCGCATTTCGGGATAACCACTAAATTCGTCGACCCGCTCGGCAAGGGTGCGATCGAGAAGTTCGAAAAGGCCATCGACGGCAATACCAGATGCATATTTGCGGAGACTATCGGGAATCCAAACGCCAACCTGCTGGACATAGAGGCTTTGGCGGAGGTGGCGCACAGGCACGGGATCCCGCTTGTCATCGATAACACGTTCGCCACACCGTTCCTGTTCAGACCTCTGGAGCACGGGGCGGACATTGTAGTCGAAAGCGCGACCAAGTTCATCGGCGGTCACGGCACCGTGCTCGGCGGGGTCGTCATCGAATCGGGGAAGTTCGACTATACCCAGGGAAAGTTCCCGGCGCTTTCCGATCCCGACCCCAGCTATCACGGCATGAGCTTCGCGAAGGACGCTCCGGAGGCACCGTTCTGCTCCAGGATGAGGGCGATAATCCTCAGGGACATGGGCGCATGCATTTCTCCCATGAACGCGTTCCTGCTGTTACAGGGCCTCGAGACGCTGTCTCTGAGGGTCGAAAGGCAGGTTGAGAATGCCGAGAGGGTCATAGAATTCCTGTCAGCTCACCCCAAGGTCAGAAAGGTCAACCACCCCATGCTTGAAAGCCACCCGGACCACAGGCTTTACAGGAAATACTTCCCCAACGGGGCAGGGTCGATATTCACATTCGAGGTCGAGGGCGGAAAGGACGAGGCGAAGAGATTCGCGGACAGCATGGAGCTTTTCTCCCTCCTGGCCAACGTGGCTGACGTAAAGTCGCTGGTAATACACCCTGCGAGCACGACCCACTCACAGCTTTCCGAAAAAGAGCTGGCGGAACAGGGCATCACACCGTCGACGATCCGTCTTTCGATAGGATGCGAGCACATAGACGACATCATCTCCGACCTGGACCAGGCACTCAACAAAGCGTGATCCGAAGCCGTGACGCATCGCACGCCTGAGGGGATGAACAGGTTGGATATATGGCCCAACTATTGAATACCAGTAATGAGGTCCCCCGTTTGATGTCAGACGGCGGCAGGATGGTACCGGTGTTCCTCGACCCGGCCGGACGGAAGATCGTGGTGTTCGGCGGAGGCGCTGTGGCGCTGAGGAAGTGCAAGCATTTCGAGGGGTTCAGGATCGAGGTCGTTGCCGAGGAGACGTTGCCCGAGGTAGCCGAGGCGGCAGAGGCGGTCGTCAGGTCTACCGTAACGGCCGGGAATGCAGGTTTGTTCATGGACGGCGCGGACATGGTCATCGCTGCGACAAGCTCCAAAGAGCTCAACGGGGCAATCCGTGATGCCGCGATGAAAAGAGGCATACCGGTGAACTCCGCTCACGGCGGAGGGGATGTACTGATACCGTCCACCCTTCGCAGGGGAGGATTCACAGTCGCCGTGTCCTCGGAGGGCAGTGCGCCGGCTTTCCCACCATACGTCGCGGCGCAGATCGATGGTTTTCTCGACGAATCGTACGAAAAGATGCTCGGCCTGCTGGTCGAGCTCAGGCCTGCAGTCATGGGGCAGATAGGAACCCAGCCGGAAAGGGCGGAAGCCCTGGAACGGATAATCAAAGACCCGGAAATATGGAGGATGTTGCGTTCCGGTGACGAGGAGGGCGCATTGTACGCCGCCAAAAAGAAAGGAGGTCTGGAATGATAGTCAGCCTCCATGCCACACATCAATCCGCCGACGGAACGGAATGCCTCCACGACATAGTGCCCAAGCTCGGCGAAGGCATAGGCTCCACGATATCCGCTGTACCGTCGATACGGGAGTACGTGACCATAAGCACCTGCAACCGCTTCGAAGTATATGCAGCGACAGACGACAATGAAGAGGCGGTCGAAGCGTTCGTCGGGATGATAAGAGAGATTTTTCCATACGACACCAGGAAGATGACCTATATTCTCGAGGATTCGGACAGCATAGGCCATCTGTTCAGGGTCGTCTGCGGCCTCGACTCCCTGATAGTGGGAGAGAACGAGATACAGCACCAGATTAAAAAGGCGTATGCGAAGGCCAGAGAGGAAGGGCACGTAGGAAAGATGATGTCTCGTCTTTTCGACCGCACACTGGCAGTAGGCAAGCGCGTAAGATCGGAGACCGCCCTCAACAGGGGCGCGGTGTCCGTCGGGTCTGCGGCGGTGGAGCTGGCCACCAGGAAGCTGGGCACTCTCGGCGGAAAGAACATAACCATCCTGGGGGCGGGGGATACGGCCACCGTAATAGCCAAAAATCTCATCGGCAAGGACCCGAACATTATTTTCGTATCGAACAGGACGTTCGAGAGGGCCAACGAACTGGCCACGGCGCTGGACGGAGTTGCGATACCCATGAGCCGCAGGATAGAGGCCATGGAGTTCAGCGACCTCGTGCTGGTGGCAACATCTGCCCCGCATGCGGTCCTGAGGCGTGAGCACGTGGCGGAGGTGATGTCCCGCCGTCCCGAAAAGAGGCTGCTGATAATCGATGTGTCGCTTCCGAGGAACGTCTCGGAGGACGTGACCGATGTGCCCAACGTAGATCTGGAGACCATGGACTCTCTGGAGCGCATCGCCATGGAGAATGCGAACAGGCGCAGGAGCGAGGTCAGCGAGGCCGAGAAGATCCTGAGCCAGGAGCTTGCCAGGATCGACGAGGAGCAGATGGAGCAGGGCGCCGACGAGGTGATACGCCTGATAAGCCTCAAACTGTTCGGCATCCGCGACGGGGAGTTGGAAACCGCTATATCCAGAGCTAAATGTGCAGATCCCTGCAAGGTCCTGGAGGACATGTCCAGGGCACTGGTAAACAAAATAACCGCCGAAGTCTATCGCAACCTCAGGGAAGCGTCGAGGAACGGCCGCAGAGATGTCTGCGAAACGGTTGCAGAATTGTTCGGAGTAAAAGAAGATGTACCCAAATGTGCGCATGAGAAGGCTGAGGAAGAGCAAGAGAGTGAGAGATCTCACAGCGGAGACGAGGCTGCACCCGGACGAGTTCGTGCTGCCGATATTTTTTGACGAGAGGCTGTCAGAGGAAAAGGCCACAGACTCGATGCCTGGCGTCAGCACGTTTCCGCTGAAAGGATACGACGGGATCGCCTCGGGAATACAGGGTTCCGGGGTCAACTCCGTTCTGGTCTTCGGAGTTCCCTCCCGGAAGGACGCCCGCGGCTCTGGAGCATATGCAAAGGACGGCGTGGTACAGAAGGCCATATCCGGTCTGAAAGAGAGCTCCGACCTGCTGGTGATATCGGATCTCTGCCTGTGCGAATACACCGACCACGGCCACTGCGGAGTACTGGACGGAAGCGGGAGGGTCAAGAACGACGAGACCTTGGAGCTCTATGCGAAAACGGCGGTCTCCCAGGCCGCGGCCGGTGCGGACATCATCGCTCCGAGCGGGATGATGGACGGTCAGGTCTCCGCAATCAGGATCGCTCTCGACGATGCGGGGTTCGAAGAGGTCCCGATAATG
>DAMX01000071.1:0-10311 GCA_002497195.1 Methanomassiliicoccaceae archaeon UBA354
TTTCGGACATGATTTCCATGGTCTTCAACATCAGATCTCCGTCCAAGAAGTCCAGGGCATCGTCGGTGGAAATGCAGCCCATTATTCTGCGGACGGTTTCGGCGGACGCTCCTGCCAGTGCCGCGTTTGCGGCTAGTATCTCCATCCTGGCATCCGCCTCGCGAGAATGGGTGTTCATTATGCCTCCTGCCAACTTAACCAGTTTTCCAAGGTTTCCGACCAGAAGAAACTCCTCGAACCCGAGTTCGCAGGCGCAGTCCAAGGCTTCGCCGATGTAGTTGCTGCATCTCACCGCCGAATCCGGATCTAATCCACCTATAGTTCCGATATAGCCTGTGCCGTAGTTTCCCGGGACCACAAGCAGAGATCTTCTCCCCTCTTCCTTCCTGATGCTTATTTCGGCCTTTATGGTGTCCACCACGGCCTTTTCGCTCATCGGTTCTACTATGCCCGACGTCCCCAGGATCGAGATCCCTCCTTCTATCCCGAGACGGGGGTTGAACGTCTTCTCGGCAAGTTCTTGACCATTAGGTATAGATATTACTACGTCGAATCCTCCGTCATATCCGAGTGTCATGCGAATGCCTTCCAAGGCCTCGGATATCATACTTCTCGGTACACGGTTGATCGCTGCGGATCCCACAGGCTGGTCCAGGCCCTTTTTTGTCACCCTGCCCACGCCGGGCCCGCCGTCGATTTTTATCCCAGCGTCTACGACGCCCACCCGTGAGTATACCAGATGGCCGTCCGTCACGTCTATGTCGTCTCCTCCGTCTTTACGGACCGCGCATTGCACCCATCCGTCTCCGCGGGAGATATCTTCCACGGGAAGATCGAGGGCGATGCCTTTGGGTGTGACCACCTTGACCGAAAGTACGTCCTTGCCGGCTATCAGCATCTCTGCAGCCGCCTTGGATGCGGCTGTCGCGCAGGTTCCCGTTGTGTGCCCTCTCCTCAGAACCTTTCCTCCGACACTGATGTACATCCCGTTATCGCTCTCGTTCCCCGCCATAGTTAATCAGATATGGTTGGATATCTTATCCAAATTATAACAGTTGCCTTTGAATATTGCATGTTGGGTATTATCAAATTGTCCCGCTTCATGTAGTTACTATTTTTTGAGTTGGGTATTCCATCCAACTTAAATATCCGCAATCCCTGCCTGTGCAACAGGAAGTCGCGGAAGTATTCGAATGACAGGAAAATTATATGGCATAGGTGTCGGCCCGGGAGATCCGGAACTATTGACGGTCAAAGCGAAAGGTATGTTGGAGAGCGTTGCCGTCATCGCTTATCCGGTTAACAGGAGAGGAGACGAAAGCACGGCGCTTGAGATCGTTAGGGAGGCGGTAGACATATCGGGTAAACGCGTGACCGAATTGTTTTTCAGCATGGACCCGGACGATAGCGTCCGGAAGAGATGCAGGTCCGTCGCAGTGAAGGAGCTCGCCGGGATACTAGACGAGGGGCTGGACGTCGCAATGGTGACCCTGGGGGATGTGGGGGTTTACAGCACGTACATGCACGTCGACAAGGAGATCAAGGATCTTGGATACGAGACCGAGGTCGTTCCCGGGATACCTTCCTTCTGCAGCGGCGCCGCGAAGGCCAGGATACCGCTGATGATAGGCGATGAGGGGCTGGCAGTGGTATCGATGGCGAAAAACAACGAAGAATCCCTGGAATCGGCGTTATCAGGATTCGACAACGTGGTCGTAATGAAGGCCTGGAACTCCATGGGCTCCCTTCTTGAGTCGATCGAGAGGCACGGGATGGGGAAAAATAACGCAACGGTGATCAGCAACATAAGTATGGAAGGGGAATACATCGGCCCCCTGGACCCGGAAAGGAAATACGGCTACTTCACCACCGTGATCGTTAAGAGAGGGAATGGTGAGGTCGAATGATAACATTCATAGGAGCGGGGCCCGGCGACCCGGAACTGCTGACGATCAAAGGGAAGAAGGCTATCGATTCGGCCGATGTCATAATTTACGCAGGTTCCCTGGTGAATCCGGCGGTCCTCGGCGGTGCGAAAAAAGGTTCCAGGATACACAACAGCGCAGAGATGGACCTGGACGAAGTCATAGATGTCATGAAGGATGCAGAGGCGAAAGGGCTCTCCACCGCCCGCGTCCATACGGGAGACCCGTCCATATACGGTGCCATAAGGGAGCAGATGGACATTTTGGACCGTCTCGGTATAGAGATCGAAGTAATCCCGGGAGTCAGCTCGGCATTCGCCGCTGCGGCCGCACTGAAGAAGGAGTACACTCTGCCGGATATCAGCCAGACGGTCATATTCACAAGAATGGAGGGCCGTACGCCCATGCCCCCCGGGGAAAAACTGAGCGATCTGGCTAAACACCATTCTACCATGGTGATTTTCCTGAGCGTAGGCTTCCTGGAGGAGATGTCCCGACAGCTGATCGAAGGCGGTTATTCTTCGGAAACGCCGGTCGCCGTTGTTTACAAGGCAAGCTGGCCCGAACAAAAGATTGTTACTGGCACATTGAACGACATTGCGCAAAAGGTCAAAGATGCCGGGATCAAGAAGACTGCTCTGACGGTCGTCGGGGACTTCCTCGGAGACGGATACGGTCTATCTAAGCTCTACGACAAGAGTTTCACCACAGAATACCGCAAAGGAAAGGAGGAATGAGATGAAGGGAAAACTCACGGTGATAGGTTTCGGCCCGGGTTCGAGGGAGGACATGACATTCAGGGCGGCCAGGTCTATCGAGGACGCCGATGTGGTCACAGGATACGCTACCTATGTGGATATCCTCAGGGAATATTTTCCCGATAAGCAGTTCAAGGCGACCGGTATGATGAGGGAGGTCGACAGATGCAGGTCCGCTATCGAAGACGCATCGTCCGGTAAGAACGTGGCGATGGTCAGCAGCGGTGATTCCGGGATATACGGGATGGCAGGAATCGTTTACCAGCTGGTCGATGAAATGAAGGCCGACATAACTGTGGAAGTCGTGCCCGGAGTGACGGCCGCTTCCGCCGCGGCCTCGGTGCTGGGCGCTCCGCTCATGCACGATATGGCGATAATCAGCCTTTCGGACCTGATGACCCCTCTGGAGCTGATAATGAAGAGGGTTGACTGTGCCGGGCAGGCCGATATGATAGTCTGCCTTTACAATCCCCGCAGCAAGACCCGCAAAGACTATCTCTCCAGGGCAGCCGAGGTGCTTATGAAATACCGTTCCCCCGGAACTCCCGTGGGGATAGTGCGCAACGTGGGGCGCAAAGGCCAGGAGAAGACAGTCACCACGTTGGGAAACATCGATTACGAAAAAGTCGACATGTTCTCCATCGTTACGGTCGGCAACTCCCAGACATATGCGTCGGACGGACTGATGATCACTCCCAGAGGATACAACATCTAAGGTGTTACTATGGCATTTGAAATTGTAAAACCGGAAGACATCGAGAGGAGGAGCATGGAGATGATCGCGTCTGAGCTCGGAGTCCGCACATGGCCGGAACCGGAGTCTTCCATCATAAAGAGGTGCATACATACTTCGGCGGATTTCGACTACGCAGACAATCTCGTTTTTTCGGAGGATGCGGCCAAGATAGGCATAAGGGCCATAAGGGCGGGGGCGAACATCGTGACCGATACCAAGATGGCCCACTCGGGGGTCAACAAGAGCCGTCTGACGTCTTACGGCGGAAATGCGTATTGCTTCATAAGCGACGATTCTGTAGTCGCCGAGGCAAAGGCCAGGGGATGCACCAGGGCTACAGTCTCAATGGAACGCGGGGCCGCGCTCAACGGAGATACTATTTTCGTCGTAGGGAACGCACCCACGGCACTCATCCAGCTTAATGAGATGATAAAGAGCGGGCGTGTGAAGCCTGCGCTTATAGTAGGCGTTCCTGTGGGATTCGTCAACGTGGTCGAGGCGAAGGAGCTCATCATGGAGGCAGGCGTCCCGTTCATAGTCGCCAGGGGCAGGAAGGGCGGCAGCAACATTGCGGCGGCGATATGCAACGCCATGATCTACTACAAGGGTGAGGTGTGAAAACAGGTAGTTGGATTACCAATCCAATATATTATAAACTTGGCTGGATATATCATCCATCACGATTTGGTAGCGGTTTATCCGTGGACTCAGGGACTTACGTTCCAGGAATCAAGGTGAAATAAAATGCACATAATGGAAGGATACCTGCCATGGCAATGGTGCCTGGTATGGTTCGCAATAGCGTTGCCGATCGTGTTTTTCGGGATAAATAAAATAACCAAGATCATCAGGGAGAATCCGGAGCAGAAGATGATCGTCGCCCTCTCTGGAGCGTTCATCTTTCTGCTGTCGTCTCTGAAGCTGCCGTCCGTGACAGGTTCCAGTTCGCATCCAACGGGCACGGGACTGTCGGCGGTGCTGTACGGTGTTTCTTGCACAGCATTCCTCGCGACTATAGTGCTGGTGTTCCAGGCGCTGCTTCTTGCGCACGGCGGCATAACCACTCTTGGCGCAAACATATTCTCCATGGGGATCGCGGGACCTGCGGTCGCCTTTGTCATATGGTTCGCCCTCAGGCGTGCGAAGGTGAGCGTGCCCGTTTCCATGTTCTTCGCCGCCATGTTGGCGGACCTTGCTACCTATGTTGTAACGGCTTTGCAGCTCACAGCAGCCTTCGGAGGGGCCGCGGGCTACGGGACAGCGTTCATAGACTTCATGACGATATTCGCCGTCACCCAGGTGCCTTTGGCGATTGTGGAAGGCGCAATATTCTCGATGTTCGCTAAATATCTCGCCGACACAAGGCCGCAGATCTTCGGGCTTGAGCCCAAGTACGAGGGGGCAGCATCCGCATGAACATCTCCAACAGAACGTATTACATGGTTGGATTTGCTGCTATAGCAGCGATAGTCTTCGTGATACTGGCATATGGAGCATACAATGGATTCGAGTTCGCGGGCGCCGACGACCAGGGCGGAGACGCCATATCGGAGATCGATCCCAGCTATGAGCCCTGGTGGGACGGGATATGGGGAAGCTATGAGCTGCCCGGAGAGACGGAAAGCATGTTGTTCGCCCTTCAGGCGGCCATAGGCGCGATAATCATAGGATATGTGATAGGATACTTCCACGCCGTAGATAAGGCCAGGAAAGGAAAGTTGCCCAATAGGCAATGAGGTCTGATATCCATGTCGGAGCAAGTTCAGATGGACGTCCTCGCATACGGTTCGAGGATGGTCCGCTGGGCGCCGCTCGGTAAACTTCTTTATACCTTTTCACTTTTGATACTGGCACTGTTATCTGAAAACATATTCGTACCGATGATCACCTTCTGCGTCGGCATGTGTCTGATGGCATATTCGACAAATTTCAGACTGCCTCCGATAATAGGATTGGCTATACTCGAGGCCATACTGATAATGGTCATCGGTTGCGGCATGGTTTCGATCCTCGGCAATCCTTCCGAACCGGCCGTATTTCTGAAAGGCAAGGGCGAGTTCCTTTGGATCGGAATACATATCACCGAAAACAGTTTCAATAACGCCTGGCTCATAATGTTCCGCGCGATAGCCGGAGTCACGCTGATGCTTTCATTCGCGTCTTCAACTCCGATACCTCATATAGCATACGCCCTGAGGCAGCTTAGGATCCCGAAAGAGGTCATCGATATCGTAGTCCTTGTCTACAGGTATGCATTCCTTCTTCTGGAGAGGACGGAGGTGATGTGGAATGCGGCCAAATGCCGCCTCGGTTTCAGCGGGGCAAGGCGTTCCATGTCCACGACCGCTGGAATACTGGTGAACGTTTTCATTACTTCTCTGGAGATAGCCGAACGTTCTCAGCCTGCGCTCGAAAGCAGGAACTACAACGGCAGTTTCCCCATTTATAGGATGCCCAACAAGATCGGTCTCTACTGGTTCGCCATCACGGCCGCCGCGTGCGCCTCGCTATACATCATCGGATACTACATCTCGACCCCGAACATGGCGGCAATACTCCTGGGGGCGGTCTGACGGTCTGCGACCTTCGTACGGATAAAGTGAGCTACAGGTACGGCAATTCGAATTACAATGCTATCGATTCTGTGGATTTCACAGCCTCCCATGGCAGAAGGACCGTCATCCTGGGAGAGAACGGGTGCGGCAAGTCGACGCTGATATATCAGCTCAACGGAGTATACAAGCCTGTTTCCGGTACTGTGTTCTATGGAGATATGCCCATATCATACGACAAGGAGTTCCTTACGGAGCTGCGTTCCGACGTTTCCGTTGTTCTGCAGAATCCAGACGATCAGATTTTCTCTTCCACCGTCGAGGAGGACGTGGCATTTGGACCGTTAAACTTGGGCCTTTCCCGGGAAGAGGTTGGAGAAAGAATCGGCCGGTCTTTGGAATGCGTGGGGATGTCGGGATTTGCCGAAGTGCCTGTTCAGCGCCTTTCATACGGTCAGAAAAAAAGAGTGTCACTCGCAGGCGCCCTAGCATCACATCCAAAGATACTGGTCCTGGACGAGCCTACCGCAGGCCTGGACCCGCAGATGTCCAGAGAGGTGATGGAGATCGCAAATTCTCTCATCAGAGAAGGGATCTCCGTCGTAGTATCCACCCATGACGTGAATCTGATCTACAATTGGGTCGAGGACCTTTACGTGATGCGGAACGGACACATGGTCTTCTCCGGAGATGCGGACGAGTTCTTCTCCGACCGTCCGTCCGTTTATCTTTCAGGTCTGGAACAGCCCTCGATATTCAGCATAAACCACAATATGGAGACGTTAAGAGGGACGATTCCCGCGTCATATCCCAAGACCATGAGCCAGATGGTCAGCAGATTATTCCCTTCAGGATCCTCGGCCGGAAGGATATTCATCTATCAGACTGAAGGCGAGCGCATCGACCAGGATGCGATCGAGGAGGCCGTGGGAAAGAAAGGGATGCCCATTGCAGTATACGGCCCCTCCGCGCGCAGGTCGGTGACCCGATCGAAGCTCAGGGTTGATTTCTATTTTAACGGCATAGAGTGTTGCATCAGGGAGGCCATGGTAAACCATGATTCCCTGATAATAGTCGACCGGGGCTTGAAGGGGATCGTCACGGAGGCGATTGAAGAGCTTAGGGCATACGGAACCCGGATCAGTATCAGGGAGTTGGTTTTTTGAGCGCTCCCCTTTTCCGCACCGAAGGTCTTTTCTTCAGATACGAAGGCGGCCGGGGGGACGCGTTGGCAGACGTGAACATCACGATCAAAGAGGGTGCCAGAACTGTCATCATGGGAGCCAACGGAGCTGGAAAATCCACGTTCTTCTATCATCTTAACGGAGTCTTGAGGCCGTCGAAGGGCTCGGTGTTTTTCCGGGGAGAAAAAATACCGCACAGGGGAAAAGCTCTCAGGAAGCTGCGCTCGGAGGTCGCGGTGATGCTCCAAGACCCCAACGACCAGCTTTTTGCACCAAAAGTATCTGACGACATAGCATTCGGCCCGAAGAACCTGGGACTCGACGCTCAGACTGTAGGGGAGAGGGTCAGGGACGCCCTCTACATCACAGGCATCGAATCTCTGGAGGGTCGCAGCGTGATGCAGCTGTCGTTCGGCCAGAAGAAGAGGGTGGTGCTGGCCGGTGCCTTGGCGATGCATCCGAAGGTGCTTATAATGGACGAGCCCACCGCAGGTCTCGATCCCCAGATGTCCAAGGAGCTCATCGAGCTCGCGGACGAGCTGCACCATCTTGGAACGACCGTTATTTTTTCAACCCATGACGTGGACCTCTCATATTCTTGGGCGGACGAGGTCCATGTCCTAAGAGGGGGCCGTAATGTATATTCGGGGAGCTCAGAAAGATTCTATGACGATACTTCGGAAGTTTATCTTTCGGGCCTTGTCGAACCGGCCATGTACGACATCAACGTCAGCATCTCCGAGCTTGCCGGATGCCCCGTTGAACCGTTTCCCAAAACCCTGCCTCAGCTTGTGGCCAAGGCAGTGCCGTCAGAGGGGCCGGGCACGGTTCACATCCTTCCCGTGGAAGGTCCGGTCGACCGGGAGCTGTTCTCCTCTCTGACGTCCGGGTCCGGGATGTCCGCAACAGGCGTCTACGGTACTAATGCAAGAAAATCTGCGGAGGCTTCCAAATTGCCGATAGATTATTTCTTCGGGGCCGACGAGGGATGCATAATAGAGGCTTTGCACGGCAAAGACACGCTGATATGCTGCGACAGGTCCCTTACAGATCTGCTGATATCGAAGATAGGCAGTATGTCCCGGTTCGGGACAGAGGTCCCTTATTCTCTGCACTGAACATTTCTTTTTTCCGGGGGTTCGAACCCCTCGGGCCTTCCGTCGGGATATTCTTCGCGGCCGTCTGCGTACCTGACGAACCTGGGGGCCCCACGGGGCTGGGCCTTGTCAATGATGTTCCAGGGCCAGACCCCATATTCGTCATTTCTGATGTCTTTCATAGCTTGTCGCACCGCCATATCGTCCTTCAGGACCACCGGTCCGAAGGATGACATCTTCTGTCCGATGGGGGCCCCCTCAAGGAGCCACATGCGAGAAGCCTCGTCGCCGTTCTTAACGGTAATTTCGACTTCGGGGCGGAGTTTCAGGCGGTAACCCGATACAGCATCGAATCCTGCGACAACGGCGCTTCCGCCCGAAACGAAGTAAAGGTTGCGAGATACGTTTTTCATCGAAGGCGGAAGAGATATCTCGGCACCCGGCTCCAGGTAGAATTGGACGATCTTCACTCCATGCTCCGGATCGGCGGCCCAGGAGTGCGGGTTGGGCACCCGGGTGTAAGCTCCTCCATATGTGCCAGCATAAACGATTATTTTTGTTTTTTTGCCGGAATCATCCTCGTGGCAGAGTGTTTTAACTTCTTCGGACCAAAGCATATCCACCCTGTTATCAGACCCCTTCATTTCCAGTGGAAGATTGATCATGATCTGGGTAATGTCATTGGGGTTGGGGCGGTCTTCAAATGCCAGAGGATACATTTCGCAGTGTTGGTATTTGCTTGATGCGGTGACCCACTGAGCATCCCCGAAACCGAATCTGGACTGGTTGCCTTCCGTATCGAATGTGTCTATGTATCCGATCTCGGCGACGGTGAATGTTTCGTAGCCCCAGTGGGCATGCATCGGAAACCCGGGAACGACCTTCCCGTGGTACATGCGGAAACCGTCATGCTTTTTGTAATCGTGACCGAGGTCCCTCCATCCGATCATGTCCAGAGGAGGGGCCTGCTGCCGGTTGCCCTTAGGATACTCGTCGCGGTGATGGGAAGCGAAAAGAAACGGGTCCTCCGTGTCCCAGTGCGAGCCGAAGTCCACATATCTCAGCACGGCCCCGGACGATTTTTTTCTGAACAAGCCCATGTTGGATGATGATGAGTATAGTAAAAAGACCTTCCCGTCCGGGAATATCCTTAATAGATGTCCCGTCATCATACGGACATGAGTTCTTCCGACGATGAGGAAAGGGGTGCCCGCCTGAACAAGTATATCAGCGACTCGGGTGTCGCATCGAGACGCGCCGCGGACCGGATGATCGAAGAGGGAAGGGTGACAATCGACGGACGCACAGCCGTGCTGGGGGACCGTGTGCTACCCGGGTCGGACGTGAGGGTCGACGGAAAAAAGATATCTCCCGAGAAAGAGGACATCATCCTTGCATTCAACAAACCCGTCGGTATAACATGTACTTCGAATCCCGAAGACCCAGATAACGTCATCGATTTTATCGGATATCCCAAACGTATCTATTCCGTCGGCCGTCTGGACAAAGATTCCGAGGGTCTTATCCTTATGACCAACAACGGAGAGCTGGCGGACAGAATAATGCACTCCAGCAGCGGTCATGAGAAAGAATACATCGTAACAGTCGACAAAGACATAACCGACGGCTTCCTGAAGAACATGGCCACCGGAGTGCCGATAATGGGAGGCAGCCATGTGACCAGGAAGTGCGAAGTGGAACCCATCGGGGCCAGGGAATTCAGGATCATACTCAAGCAGGGGCTCAATCGTCAGATAAGGAGGATGTGCGAAGAGCTTGGATACACCGCGACCGGAGTGAAACGCATCAGGATAATCAACGTCGAGCTGGGGAACATGAAGGTCGGACGCTACAGAGATATTACAAAAGCAGAGCGTGCGGAACTGTATAAGCAGCTGGGCCTCTGAGGATAACGAGATGGATTACCCATCCATTTAACACGAATTGAATTGAAAGTATTATTAATTATAACACTATCACCGAATCATTGCGCAGAATTGCCATTTATGGAAAAGGCGGGATCGGTAAATCCACGGTATCGTCCAATGTCAGCGATGCG
>DAMX01000018.1:0-27806 GCA_002497195.1 Methanomassiliicoccaceae archaeon UBA354
TCCATTATCGCTCCTAACTGGGAATACGCCGTGGGGTCGGATTCCCATCCCGCGGCGGCTTCCAGGGCCCATCCCACATCGGGCGGCAGTTTGGTGTTGGAGGCCTTCAGCAGATTGAACACGACGTCTTCCAGAGGCTCGGGGAGTTTGATCATGCAGGCGCATGGGGGAGGTACTGAAAAACGTTTACGGAACGTAGTACAGCACGCCGTCGATGTCGGTGACCTTCACCGTCTCTCCGATCATCGCGCCCTCGGGGACCATGAGCTCGACCGTCGAGAAGTTCAGAGGGTCCATGACCTGGACCTCCGGATATCCTCCGCTGACCACCGTCGCATCTTTCAGCTCGGACCTTTTGCGGTACACCTTCAGCGTTGGCATGTCCGACCTGCGCAGTGTCACCTCTTTGAAATCCTTAAGGGACAGCAGGCGCCCTCCGGTGCTGAAGACCCTTGCGAGCTTGTAGTGCTTGCCATTGAAAATTACCACGTCGCCGACTTTGAACTCGGGGAGGCGCACCAGATATGTTATGCGGTACATGTCCTGGCCGTCGTCCGTGCGGCCGACAAGCTTCGCCGACTCCTTGTTCTCGCCGCTGTACTTGTCGGAGACCATCTTGGCGATTGTCCGTCCCAGGGATATCGACGAAAGATAGAAATCGACGCCACCGTGCATCTTCTCCACCTTAGATACGAAGTACTGACGGTTGACTTTGGACTGCTGGTCCACATAGCTCATCACCATATTGACGATGTTCACCACGGTATCTTCGTCCACTGCCCTCTCCTCGGAACGCACCTGGAGGATCGATTCGTAGTAGCTGCCCTGGACCCTGGAGCACCTCTTGCACACGGTGTTCTTGATCCTCACTATGGTCGACGCCTCGGACTCGACCTCGACGTCCTGCACCGTCAGTTCGGAAATGACCTTCACGACATAGATGCGCGGGTCCTGCTCTTCGGAAAAGGTCTCCACGAACTTTACGCGACCTCCGTTGAGCACTCCCAATTGCTCGACGGCCGCATCTTCCGCGGCCTTCCTCTTGCCGGAAGGTACCCATTTCCTATCGAGATAGTACTCCCCGCACACCGCGCAGACGTCCAGGTCCACATGGTGGGGCAGGGCCGTGAACTTCCTGCCGTCGAGATAGCAATCGGTGCACAGGCCGCCCATGGTCTTCTCGACGTCCTTTCCGCATTTGACGCAGAACCTCATATCAGCACCACCTGCGCGTGCTTTATCCCGGCGACGACCATGACATTCTCCGGCGAGACGTATCCTTCCGCGATGGCCGCGGCCACCGCCCTTTCTCCGAACAGGTTCATTATTGTGACCGAGCCCATGCGTTCGATAAGCGTCTCCTCGGAGATCGGTTCGTTCCCGTAGAACACCTCTGTGAGCGTTATCTTGGATGTCCCGTCCCTGAAGGTCTTGCCTATCAGCTCCTCGTCGCATGCCGCGAGCATCCGCTCCTCGCCGTGCCTGTGTATCCTGGCTCTTATCATTTTCAGGCCCTCTTGTAAACTCCGGCCATCGGAGAGTAGAAATCTCCGGCCTCGTGTATCTTCTTTATCACTTTCAGCGTCTCATCCTTCGAAACGCCCTGGGAGATGGCATGTTTGAGTATCTCTTCTGCGGACATCCCGGTGTCGGCTCCGAACTCGTCCACTATGTCGCGTATTATCTTCACGGTGTCCCTGTCCTTCTTGGACACGCCGGTGGCCACTCTGTCGATGTCCCACTGGCCGCCGTCGGGTGCGGCGATCTTGCCCAGATAGAACTCCACCATGTCGACTGCACGGTTGGCGTCCGCGTCGGTGACGACGTAGCTCAGTCTCATCCTCGCCGAAGCCTCGGACAGACGGACATACGCCTCCAGCTGCCTGGCGGTGATGGGGACCGACTTGTTCTGCCCCTCTCCCATCTTCCTGATCTCCAGATAGCTCTCCTCGATTATGCGGGCGGCCTCGTCGGTCATCACGGGAGTGATGCGCTTGGAATACGCAACGTACTTTCTCAGGGTCTCCATGTCGAAGTGCGGGCAGATGTCCTCTGTGGACTCCAGGATCAGCCCTGCGTCTACGCCCTGCAGGTCCGTTCCTTCCTTTATCATCCTCGCCTGCCCGCGGCGGTGGGCCTTCAGAATATGTTCGGTGATGTCCCTGTCCTTCTTCTTGTCCGGCCTGTCCGTGAGCACGAAGATCATGTCGAAACGGGACATGAGGGCGGGCGGCAGTTCGATCTGGTTGGTGATGGTATCGTTGTCCTCGAACCTGCCGTATTTGGGATTTGCGGCCGCCAGCATCGAGCATCTGCATTGGAGGGTCGCGGTTATCCCCGCCTTTGCCACCGATATCTTCTGAGACTCCATGGCCTCGTGCAGCGACGACCTGTCCTGTGTGGTCATCTTGTCAAGCTCGTCGATGCATGCCAGGCCCTTATCGGCGAGAACGAGGGCGCCGGCCTCCAGGGTCCATCTTCCGTCTCCGAAGTCGTCCTTCACGGCAGCCGCTGTCAGACCGGCGGCGCTGGCCGATTTGCCCGACGCGTATATGCCCCTGGGGGCCAGACTGCTCATGTATCTGAGCAGCTGGGACTTCGCCACTCCGGGGTCTCCGATAAGAAGGACGTGCATATCTCCCCTTATCGAGGTCCCGTCGTCCATATCCTTGTGGCACCCGCCGAAAAGCTGCAGCGCCAGAGCCTCTTTGACCTCGTCCAGGCCGTAGATCGTCGGCGATATCGAAGCAACTATCTGGCGGAAAAGCTCTGGGTCCTTGGACATCTCCAGTATCCTCTTCTCGTCCGCATCGGTTATCTGGATCTCGTCATACTCATGCTGCTCGAACTCGATGGAAAGAATGTCCATGTAAATGTCGAAGACTGTGGACTTGTCCCTGTCGGGCTTCTCGACGGATCGTATGATGCCGTTCATGGTAACGCGGTTTCCGGCGGTGACCGCTCCGGATATGTCGTCCTCCAGGAATCCGGCCAGCCTTTCCGGCTGCGCTCCTCCCCTCAGTCCTTCGGGGCTCTCCTGGATCTCGATCTTCTGGGTGTCGATGTACTTGGATTCCTTATCGTTTAGAATGAAACGTGTTGACTGTTTGTTGCAGCTGCCGTCCGGGTTGACGCACATCATGGGTTCGTTGAGGAGCATCCCCTTCTGGGACACCCACTGCTCCGCTCCGCATCTGGCACAATTGAAAAGAGCATGGGTCATCCTCGGCCTGACGGTAGTGACCTTCCTCACGAGCCCTTCGACGGCCACCAGTTTACCCAGATTCTTTGCCCTTAGGCGACGGATGTCCACCTTGGCGTCCCTGGGAAGGCCCACGACCCTCAGGTTTATCCTGTCCTTGCCGTCCCAGGAGGGGGGCATCAGCGAATGCACGCAGTCCTGTCCTATCTTCAGGCACCTGTCGGGATTATCTAGCACGAACATTGCGAAGTCCGTGTCGTAGGTGTCCATGTCCGAATAACGGACCTCGAGGCTCTTTATATCGGGATATGCGGCGGCGATGTTCGCGATCGCGATGCGGTACTGTTCGAATGTTCCGAATATCTCGTCCCAGGCCGTCTGTATGTCTCCGTCCTGATAGTTAACCATCGATCATGCCTCCTTCGAGCGCCGAGCGGCATTCGTCGTCGGCCCACCATATCCATCCGCCCTGCTGGGGAGAGACCTTTCCCTTGAGAAGGCCCTGTTTCCTCAGCTTAGTGAATGTCTTCGCAAGATCGTCAGGGCATTTATCGTCGAAAAATCCCCCGAGCCGCCTGTTGGCCTCCGGGGTCGTGACCGTGTCGTCGCCGAGGGCATTCCAAATATGCAGCACGAGTTCTTTCTTCACTTTCTCATCATATCCCGATTCATACTAAATATGTTGTGAACCGCCCCCGGCGGCCAAAAAAATACAGGAAGGGTCGGTTCAGGCGGAAACGAGCTCCTTGAGTTTGCGGGGGTCTTCCATGTTCTCCCTGACCCATTCCCGTATCCTGAGGGCCATACGCATATAGTCCTCGGACAGCTCCTTGTCGTCGGTCGCGGCGAAATCGTCCTTGGAGCCCATGTCGGCCAGGATCTGCTTTCCTTTCCAGACCGTCTTTCCCGCGAGCTCCTCGAAAACATCGGGCCGGGTGTATATGACGTAATCGTAGCCATGGTCTGCGGGAAGATATTCGCTGTCGAAGCCTTTAGACCTCTGGCGCCTGATATCCTCCGATTCGGCGTACATCGTTATTATCATGTCGCAGTCGATGATGTCGGGCTCCGGTCCGGCGCTGAAGGCTTGGTATATCCCGGGGAACTGCTTGTTCGTATAGTACTCTGCGAGCTGGGACTGAAGGTCGTTCTTGCGGTCTACGAACAGGACCGATACCTTGTTCCTGTCCCTCTCGGGCCTGGTCTCCTTGGCCATCTTTCTCTCGGACATGCGGTGCGGGTCATGGCGTTCGGGACATATACCTTTTGGGAAGCATGTTTAAACACCATAAGGGATAGAGGGCCGCCACCGTGATGAACGTTTTCGAGCTGTTTTTGATGATAGACGGGCGAGCTGAGTGGCACTTTCTCAATAAGTGTAAATAAGCCCCTGCAGATTGGAAGCCCCATGTGCGCAGTACTCCAGGTGGCGCTCGACATAATGCAGGTCGGACGCAGCGTCCCCATAGCCAAAGAGGCGGTCGAGGGGGGTGCCGATTGGATAGAGGCGGGAACGCCGCTGATAAAAAGCGGGGGTGCGGACGCCATACGCATCCTGAGAAAGGAATTCCCCGACAGGAAGATAGTGGCGGACACGAAGACCATGGACGTGGGTGCGTTCGAGGTGGAGATCGCCGCCAAGGCCGGCGCCGATATAATAACGGTCCTGGGACTGGCCGACGACTCGACGATATCCGAGGCCGTCTCCGCCGGAAGGAAGTACGGTGCCGAGATAATGGTAGACATGATCAATGTACCGGACAAGACGAGTAGATCGAAAGAGGTCGAAACGCTGGGTGCCTCGTACATATGCCTGCATATGGGGATAGACGCCCAGATGAAAGGAGAGGCCCCCCCGGACGCCCTTCTCAAGGAAATCGTAGACGCGACCTCCATACCTGTGGCCGTGGCGGGCGGCATCACCGCAGAGAACGCCGGCAGGTACGTGGAGGCGGGCGCATCCGTCGTAATCGTTGGCGGAGGGATACTCAAGGCGGCCGATATCCGGGCCGCGGCGGCGGCGATAAAGTCCTCAATGGAGGGCTCGAAGGTGGATAGCGGGCTTGCGAAAAAATACACCGAGGACAGTCTGTTCGAGGCGTTCTCCAGGGTCTCCACGTGCAATATCTCTGACGCCTATCATAAAAAAGGGATAATACTGGGTCTCAAGCCCTACATCAAAGACGGGGTACGCATGGTCGGACGCGCCCTTACGGTGCAAACCGCAAACGGAGACTGGGCGAAGCCCGTCGAAGCCATAGACCGGGCTAAGCGGGGAGACGTCATCGTCGTGGACGTGGGAGGGGGATGGATGGCCGTATGGGGAGAACTGGCGGCGACTTCCGCGATGGTCGCGGGATGCGCCGGCGTGGTGATCGACGGCAGCATACGGGACATAGACGACATCAGGAAGATGGGGTTCCCCGCTTTCGCCAGGACAACCGTCCCCTGCGCCGGGGAGCCCAAGGGCTACGGAGGCATCGGGATCGAGATAACCGTGGGCGGACAGAGGGTCCGCACGGGAGACTGGATAATAGGCGACGAGAGCGGGCTCATCGTCGTGCCCAAGGAAGAGGCCGTGGAGGTCGCCAACCGCGCGCTGGACGTGCACGAGCACGAGGACCGCACACGCGAAGAGATCAGGAGGGGGTCCACCCTGTCCAAGGTCAACGAGATCTCCAAGTGGGAGCCCGTCAAGTGATTCACTTGTGGAAGAACGGGTCCGACTCGCCGTCTGCGCTGTTGTCGTAGACGACCGGACCCCTGGATATCCCGTACCTCTCGGCGATCTTCATAAGGCGATCGACCCTGTCCTTGGTGGAGGGATGTGTGCTGAATATCCTTTCGGTCAGAGACCTCCTGGTCCCCGAAGGGTTAGATATCCAGACGGACGAATATGCGGGATTGTGATAGTCGTTGGCGGGGCTGTCGCAGCCTTTCTCTATGCGTACCAGGGCGTTGGCCAGGGCAACGGGCCTTCCCGTGATCTCGGCCGCGGACTCGTCCGCGAGGTACTCCCTCTTCCTCGAGATGCTCATCTGAAGGACCAGGGCCGCAATGGGCAGCGAGATGTACATGACGATCGCGACCAGAAGCATGGCCCCTCCGTTCTTATTGTTCCCGGAACCTGCCAATGCGAAATATATCCCGAAACGGCCGACGAACGCTATGACGGCCGAGACCGCGGAGGCGACGGACATCACGAGAATGTCGCGGTTCTTCACATGCGAGATCTCATGGGCTATCACTCCCTCGAGCTCGTCGTCGGGAAGCATATTGAGTAGCCCCCTGGTGGCCACCACGGCGGCGTCCCTGGGGCTGCGTCCGGTGGCGAAGGCGTTGGGCATGTATTCCTCGGTCACCCCGACCTCGGGCATCGGAACGCCCGCCTTGTCGGCAACAGACCTGACGATGCGGAAGAGCCTCGGCTCTTCAGACTCGGTGACTATCCTGGCGTTGTTGGACCTGAGGGCCCTGCTCTTGGAGAAGATCGCCGAGAACGAGAGGATGAGGACCGCCACTGCGACCAGGGCCGCAAGGCCCATCAGCGGACTGTCGAACATCCACCCTACGACCCAACCTACCGCCGCGAAGACCAACGTCAGAATTGCGAACGTCAAAGCCGTCCTGAAATGCCATGCCGCTTTCATATCATCACCGGTATCACATTAGTCCTAGCTCATATTCCAATATATCGCCTACGTTGTATTCCTTCACGCCTTCGAGCGAAAGCTTTTCCCTCAGACGCAGTGCGCCCTTGGGACCTGTGCAATGATTGAGATTGAGGTCCTGGCACTCTGCGTTCCTGAGCGTTTCCGCCACCGCGTAAGACATCTCCTTGGGCACCTTCTCGAGATGCAGTCCCCCTATGAGGGACCTGGGGTAGTATCCGAATTTTTCTCTTACCGTCCCAAGCGCCGCATCGATTCCGCAGTGGCAGCATCCGCTTATCAGCACGGGCCTGCTTCCTCCTGCCAGTACTAAGAACGTCTCAGAAACCCCTCCTGCCTCCAGCGGAGGGGTCAGGAACAGATGTTTGCTGAGCTGGGTCCAGCCTGTCACATCCTTCCTCTCGGCCTTCGGGGCGGCCTTATCGGTGAGGGCTATCCCGTCCTTGGAGAGCATGCCTCTGCCTCCCCACGCGTCCGCCGGAGCGTATACCGGCAAAGGGCCCTTCCTGATGTCCAGCAGAGCGCTGATGCCCCTTGCGTGGTCCGCGTGCCCGTGGGATATGACGACCCTGGAGATAGAATCCGCATCCAGCCTCAGATGCTCCATGTTGTGGACGAGGTAACGTCCGCGGAGCCCGGTACCGAACAGCGTCCTCTCGCCGTCCACTTCGACCATTACGGAAAAACCTTTGGCGCCGATGTACGAAGTGTTCGGTCGGGAACCCTCGTTGTAGACGCAGAGCACGCTCGCCTTCATATCTCCGTGATTAACGTCGTGTTAAAAAAGGTTTCAACCACGGAACATCTTCTCGGGAATTTCTCCGCATATCCTTCGGACGTTCTCCTCCGTCATGCCTCCGTTAGCCAGCATCGCTTTGATGCGTTTGGGCACCGTGTTAACCGACATGCGTGCGCCGGGCTTCTCCGGGTCGTCGTAGTAATCGGTCTCCAACATGAAACGGTCGGAACCCTTTGAGAGGGCCTCCCGAATATACTCTCTGGATGCAGGGATGGAAGGCATCACGCCAAATGTTTCTTCGTCCCTGACGAAGGGAGGCGACGAATGTTTGATCACCATCCCCGGGTCGAGGCCCGCTTTTCTGGCGATCTCGGAAAGAGAACGGTTGGTCTCTACGGTCCCGGCCTCGCTGTGTATTATCACCGGACACCCGTTCTCCTTGGCCGCCCGCATTCCGGCAAGCAGCACCTCGTTGGAGGCCTCCCATATCTCCTCCGACACCTGGAAATGCGGCCTGCCTATCTCTCCTATGGCCTGGGCCTTTCCCTCCGCCACCGCCCTGCCGGCGATCTCCATCCCTTCCTTCATCGCCTCCACGGCGAAGGCGAGGCCGTGCTCCTCGGCAAGACCCAGCAGAAGGATCGGATAAGGTCCCACGGCCGTGTTGATCTGCAGGCTGGTTGCTTCTTTCGCCTTTTCGGCCATCCGGTAAGTGATATCGAAGGAATCCGAAAAATCCCTGCCCTTCCCGATACGTACTTCGGAATAAGGAAGGGTTATCAGCGTGAGCCCCGTGCCTCCGGCCGCCTGGAACTCCAGGAGGGCGTCAACATTCCGCCCGGAAGGGCTCATGTGTATGTGATTATCGTATATCGGGACGTTTCCGGCCATGTTTCAAGAGCTACGGACAAATAATTATACGTTCCCTGCCCTAGGAGAGGGCATGGACAGGGACTCCCGGTTCCTCCTGAAATGTTTCAGGAAGTACTACAAGGAAAACACGCCGATGTTGCCCGACCGCTTCACACGCAGGGAGTTCGGTTTCATGTTCTTTGACAGGAACATGATGCAGAGGCACATCGGGTTCTCCAACGCGGAGGACCTGCGAAGGTTCATGGCCTCCAACGTCCCGGCCCACAGCTACTATTCCACCGCCTACTACAGGAAGCCCTCGGCCCCGACCATGGAGGAGAAGGAGTGGCTCGGCGCGGAGCTCATCTTCGACCTGGACGCCGACCATCTGGCCGGCGCCGAGAATATGACCTATCCAGTTATGATGCGGCAGATCAGAAGCGAGATGATCGGACTGTGCGACTCCTTCCTCATGGGGGACCTGGGTTTCGACGAGAAGGACGTCCGTCTTACGTTCTCTGGAGGGAGGGGCTACCATGCACATGTGATGATGAAGGACGTCCTGACGCTGGGCTCCCACGAGCGCAGGGAGGTTGTGGATTACGTCCTGGGCTCCGGGCTCGACATAGACTGGGTGTTCCCTTACAACCAGGTCGCGACGTCCCGCATGGCCGTCGGCGGCGGGGTCAGGACCAACGTTGCCAAGGACCGCCTGGTGCCCCCTGAGGGCTCCGGGGGATGGAAGAAGAGGATGCGGATGGGCCTGATGGACGTGGTCAACGACTTCTGCGACATGGACCCGAAGTCCCTACGTTCCGGCTATCCCTCGATCAAAAAGAGCCAGTACAGCACAGTTGAGAAGGTCCAGGAGGACGTGAGACGTTCGAGGAAGGTCATCTTCGACAAAAACACGATGGCCACCATGGGCAAGACCGCCCAGGAGATGCTTGTGAAGATAATGGACGAGGACATGCGGCCCCGCCTAAGCGGCGAGGTCGACGCGCCTGTCACCTCCGACGTGAAGAGGCTTATACGCCTTCCAGGCTCGATACACGGGAAAGGAGGGCTTAGGGTCACCCCCCTGACCCGGGACCAGCTCACCGACTTCGAGCCTCTGGACCTTGCCGTACCGGAAGAATATTCATGCGACCCCGTGGAGATAACCGTCAAAAAACCCGTCGACCTTACCATCAAGGGTGAGCGTTTCGTGCTGGAAGGAGAGACCGAAGTGCCTGAGTTCGCCGCGGTTTTCCTCATTGGAAGAAGGTTCGCCCAGCTGGGAAAGGTCTCCGATATGCCGGATATCTCATTCTGAGCCGAAGCAGCAGCATCTGCGGAAGGACTTTACCCTGAAACCTTCGGAAACGAGATGCCCTTCGGTATCCCGGGACATGTTGGCGATGGCTCTGACCCCCATTTCAACGCATTTCATCTCCAGGCCCCGCATGCTGCGGTCCCGCATGCATCCCAAGGTCACCGATATTCCCATATCCGAAAGAATTCCGACGGCCTCGGTGACGTCGCCTTCCGACGCGCCGCGGTTTTCGAAAGGCGTTCCCCTCGTCGGCACGAGTGCCAGCAGCACAGCGTGCATTATTCCCTTTTTCACCAGAAGCTCGGCGCTGCCGGCAATGTCACGATCGCCGAGGCCGGCGGTGAGATGAGGAACGGGAACGCCCCCGGCACCCAATATCGCATCTATCGTACCTTCGTACACTTCGGGGCCGGGCAGATTGAAGACCGACCCTATGACATACGGGTCCTGATGGACGTCGACGGAGAATCTCGATACCCCTGAAGAGACCAGCAGGGACGCGTCCTTCGGACCGATGACGCCGGGATGCGCGTTGATGAGAAGACCCGAATTCGATATCCTTCTGATCGCCGAAGCAAAAGGTGCCAGAGGCACGCGGCCGTCCTTTCCGCTTCCGCCGCTCAGGAGCATTCCCTCGCCTCCCGTCCTGAGAACCCGCTCGGCGACTTCGAGGAGGGTCTCCGGATCTTCGGAAGGTGCCATGCCGCACAGATGCCTCCCCATGCAGTGGGCGCACATCAGCCCGCACTTTCTACCCGTCACGGATACCGAGGGGAAGCCCTTTCCGGGCGAAAAATCAGCAACTAATTCCCCCGGGCCGCCCATGTCCGCCACCAAAGCTTTATTAGTTAAATATAGTTCCCGAACCTGGTAATAATTATGAAGGCATTCCTTATCAAGGGCACACACGCCGACAAAAGGCAGGGAAGACAGATCTTCTCCGTCGAGATGGCCGCAGAAGACGAGGCATCCGTGAGGGAGAAGGCTCTCTCGACCCTCGGAAGCCAGCACAAACTCAAAAGACGCGACATAGAGATCTCCGAGATATCCGAGCTCTCCGCCGACAAGGTCACCGACCACGTCGTGAAATACCAGATCGGTGAGTGAGATGGAAGAAAGGGACCTACGTCAGGCTCTGCAGGTCCTCGAATCCTACAAGGGACAGATGGACGCCCTCAGCAGGCAGGTCAACATCCTCCAGGTTTCCCTCGAGGAATCTGTGAGGGCCCGCGAGACGCTGAAGGCGTTCGCCGACGCCAAAGAGGGAGATGAGGTCCTGGTCCCCGTCGGGGCCTCGGTTTTCGTCGCCGCCAAGGTTACCGGCAGCCGCAAGGCGGTCGTGGGTATAGGCAGCAGGGTGTCCGTCGACAAGGACCTCGACGAGGCCAGCGAATTCATGGGCTCCGCGGTCATAGAGATACAAGAAGCCCTCAAGAAGGCCGGCGGCGCTTTTTCCGAAGTCCAGACCGCGGCCAACAACCTGGCCGACGCCATCAACGCGGAGTACGAGGCCAGGCAGCAGTCCTGAGCGCATCATATGTTTGATTCTCTGAAAAGCAAGCTCAAGGGGCTTTTTAAGAAGACGCCCGAGAAGCTGGAGGAGACGGTCTACGAGGCTCGGCCCGCGCCCGAGGAGCCGGAGGATGCCCCTGTCAGACCGGAGGTCGCGGCCGGTCCCGTGCCCGAAACCGAGGCGGTCCGCGCCGAGGAGCCGAAACTTTCGCGCCGCGACAGGGTCAAAGCTGAAAAAGATCAGCGGAAGGCGCCGTCATCCCCTGTCGGCGACTCAGGGAAGAGGATAAAAGACGATGAACTGGAATCCGTGCTCGACGAGCTGGAGGTGATCCTGTTCGAAGCTGACGTTGCCTTTTCTGTCGCTGAAGAGATAAAAGACGGCGTCCGCGAAAATCTGACCGGAAAAAAATACAGCCGTCAGTACAGCCTTGACGAGATAGTCGAGATGGCCGTCAGGGACGCCGTGCACAAGGTACTCAAGGTCAACGAGTTCGACTTCGACGCATGGATGAAAGAGAGGACGAGGCCTGCCGTCATAATGTTCGTCGGAATAAACGGCACAGGCAAGACCACCGCCATCGCGAAGGTCGCGAACCGTCTTCAAAAACAGGACATGACCGTGGTGCTCGCCGCATGCGATACGTTCAGGGCCGGCGCGATAGAGCAGCTGACGATCCACGCAGACCGTCTGGGGGCAAAGATCGTCAAGCACGCCCAGGACGCGGACCCTGCGGCCGTGGCATACGACGCGATAGAGCATGCCAGGTCAAAAAGAAGGGACGCCGTGCTCATCGATACCGCCGGCAGGATGCAGACCAACAGCAACCTGATCGAGGAGATGAAAAAGGTCGCCAGGATAGCCAAACCCGACCTGAAGGTGTTCGTGGGCGACTCGCTTGCAGGCAACGACGCCATAGAGCAGGCAAAGGTGTTCGATGCCGCTATCGGCATCGATGCGATAATACTCACCAAGATCGACACGGACGCCAAAGGCGGGGCGGCCCTGTCGATAGCCCACACCATCGGCAGGCCGATAGCGTTCGTGTGCGACGGACAGGAATACGAAGATATCCAGAAGTTCAGCGCGGAATGGATGCTGAACCGCCTGTTCGATTAAACGCACAGCTTGTAGAACAGCGTGGCGAAGACCTTCGCGTCCGTCACTATATTTTCTATCTCCACATACTCGTTGGGAGTGTGCAGGGTTCCGCCCCCGGTCTCCCATACGTAGGCGTTGTACCCCTTCGCACGGAAGAAATTGGCGCATGTGGCTCCGCCTACGCCCACGGGCGTGGGCTCCGTGCCCGTAACGTGCTTTACGGAATCACGAAGCGCCAGATATGCGGGGTCATCGGTGGAAGACCGCCTTCCGGACTGGTGGCGCTGTATCTCGCCGATCGTTATATCTGCGCCGTACTTCTCGGAAATACACGAGGCTACGCTCCGGGCCGTTATCACCACGTCGTCCATATCGTATTCCGGAAGGAGGCGGACGTCCATGGAGAACTCATGATAGCCCGGCACCGTGTTGACGTTCTCCACCGTCGCGATGCTCCGAGTCGGTTCGAAAGTGGACCTGTGGGGCATGAACATGGGGTCAGAGCCCGGAAACTCCTTGGCAAACGCCTTTTCCAACTCCACTATGAGATGGGAGGACACCCTGAAGGCGTTGACCCCCTTGTCCGGAGTAGAACCGTGGGTGGACCTGCCCGTGACCTCGAAATTCAACCATATCAGGTTCTTTTCGGCAACCTCTATGTGTTTTCCGCCGGGGCTTCCCCAGTCCGGAACGATGAAGACGTCTTTTTCGGAGAAGCATCCCTTGTCCAGAAGGTACGCGATCCCCATGGCGCTGGTGGTCTCCTCGTCGGCCACGTATGCGATGCCGATCGACCTCTTCTTCAGATCCTTCCCCTCTATGAACCTGGAGGCGAACATCGACGAGATCACCGCCTGACCGTTGTCCTCGGTTCCGCGACCGTATATCCTGCCGTTCTCGATCCGGGGCTCGAAGGGAGGGCTGTCCCAGTCGTCGAGGTCCCCCACGGGAACCGTGTCCATATGGGCGACTATCCAGACGGTGCCTTCCTCCGGGCCGTTCTTTTTCGCGAGTATGTTGGGCCGGATAACAGAAGGGTCCGTATCGTCCGGCACATCTATCCTTTCGATGCTGTCGTATCCCTGGAGCCTGGAAACAAGGTGGTCGGCCCTTCGGCCCTCTCCGTCGCCGCCGTTGATCGGGGCGATGGCGGGAATCCTTATCATATCGACCATCTCCTTCACGATGTCGGCGCGGGACCCCTCGATCTTCCCGAGAATGGCTTCCAGTTCCATGATGCTTGATGGCCCGATGTGTTGATATTACTTTCTTGCCCGGAGTGTTCCGGGCGGAAAGGGTTTAAGGGGTTTTTGATGGTTCCATCTTCATTCGCGTCTGACGATCATTGTGACCGCGTTTCCTCCGCCTAGGCAGAGGGTGCCGAGGCCTACGCTCTTCTTCCTGTCCTCCAGGGCGTAGAGGAGCGTGGTCATGACCCTTGCGCCCGAGCACCCGATCGGATGTCCCAGCGCAATGGCGCCTCCGTTCACGTTGAATATCTCGTCGGGTACGCCGAGCTCCTTCTTCACGGCGCAGGACGCTGTGGCGAAGGCTTCGTTGTGCTCGAAGAGGTCTATGTCGTCGATCGTCATTCCGGCCATTTCAAGGACACGCCTCGTGGTCGGGATGGGCGCCTCCATGATGAGCTCGGGCTTCACTCCGCGCTCCCCGTAGGCCTCTATGGAGGCCATGGGCTTTATCCCGTGCTCCTCCGCCCATTTCCTGGACGAGATGACCATCGCCGCCGCCCCGTCGCTGAGCTGGGAAGAGTTGCCCGCGGTGACTACACCGTCCTTTTTGAATGCAGGCTTCAGTTTTCCCAAGGACTCCATCGTGGTGTCGGCCCTTACGCCCTCGTCCTGTTTGACCACTACGTCTTCTTTCCTTCCTTTGACCGTTACCGGGACTATCTCCCTGTCGAATCTGCCTTTGGACTGGGCCTCCGCCGCCTTGAGGTTGCTCTGGTAGGCCATCGTGTCCGCGTCCTCCCTTGTGACGTTAAAACGCTCGGCCACGATCTCGCCGGTTATCCCCATGTGCTGGTCGTTGAACACGTCCCAGAGGCCGTCGTAAACCATAGAGTCGACTGCCGGCTGGTCGCCCATCTTGAACCCCCATCTTGCTCCCTTGAGGAGATATGGAGCGGAGCTCATGTTCTCCATCCCGCCTACGGCCAGGACCTCGTATTGGCCGGCTTTGACGGCATCGGCGGCCAGCATCGCCGATTTCATCCCGGAGCCGCATACTGCGTTAACGGTGAAGGATCCGATCTCGACGGGCAGGCCGGCGGCGATGGCCGCCTGCCTTGCGGGGTTCTGACCCATGCCGGCGGAGATTACGTTTCCCATTATGCATTCCTGTATATCGCCGGGGGATATGCCTGCCCTGGACACCGCTTCTTTTATTGCGATACCTCCCAGATCCTTGGCTTTGACGTCCATCAGCGATTTTCCGTACTTTCCTATAGGGGTCCTTGTTGCGCTTAGAATAACTGCCTCTTGCATTTTAGCGGCCTCCGATTCTGGTTCGTAGTGTCGATTTTCGCTATATAATATTGTCGGTGATTAGCTACGGCTATTGACGAACTCAACGGGTTGTTCCTCGCCCATCCTCTTAAGAGGCTTGGACAGATGTCTGCGGGCGGAGGCGGGCGGTTCGTACCATCCGGGGACCATCCATCTTGTGTTCTCCTTCTTCACAGGTTCGCCCGACGACGTGCCGCATCTGCGGCAACGGTAGCCCCTTCCCTTCCCTACGGACTCCATGGTCCTTCCGCACTTTTCGCACAGGGGATTCGATATCTTCTCGAATTCCCTGACCGTCCCGATAACCTTCATCTTCTCGACGTTGAGGGTCCTGGGCTCGGTGCGCATCTCGCCCATCACCCCGATGCGGTCTCCGGCCGTCAGCCATTCGAAGGCAGACCTGAACTCCTTGGACGGTTCGTATGCCGTGCATTCCACGGTGCCGAAGCCTGTATAGAGGCATACCACCACGTGTCCCCCGGGAAGGTGGCGCCTTGATAAGACGATACCTTCGATGTAATAGGAGCTCATGGGCTCGAGAACCCTGGGACGATATATGATGTGGTCGTCGGTCCCCTGGTTGGTGAGAAAAATGAAACTGCGCTCAAGAGGTTCGGTGCGTATCGCGGCCGAGGCTTCGGGGAGGTCCTCCGGCCTGTCGCCGCGCAGACCGTACATGACCGGACAAGGGGTCCCGGGAACCATGGACACCTTATGAAATCTTTCCTCCCAGCTGTTGAAGGTGGATGGGAACGAACGGTCCATCTCCCCGATGGACTCGGGTTCTATGGCTCTGCGGGTGCCCCATCTGCTCCTCGGGCGGTATGTTATCATCTCGTATGTGCTGTCGCGGGGCCTCCAGGCCATACCGCATGCCGAACCTATAATGCCACGTCTGTTCCCGAATCCGTCGCGGAGAGCGCCGATACGGTCCAGCTCCTCTTCGACATCGGACATCTCCACGATTCTTCTGACGCCTTTCCAGTAATAGGATTGAGAGGGTTTCTTTTCAGAGACGACGATCCCCGAATCCGATGTAAAGTGACGGTTACCTTTCACTACGGGGATTATCCTCTCAAGCAGCTCCCCGGCGTCCGGCTCTTCCGAAAGCTGTCTTTCATAACAGAAAAACTCCTTTCCGGATATTTCTCCTACCTTGATCTTCATTCCCGCACCATGTCCAAGCCTTAGAGACAGAGAGCCGTTGCCACGTGTTTTCCAAGGTACCGCAGGATTGAGACGCACCAATCGGGGATAGCCTATCAGGTCCAGGTCGCCTATCTCCTTCATCACTTCCGTCGCCAAAAATGTCGTGCACAGGCCCTCGTTCGAGTCCGTGTCGTCGAATGAAACGTACACGCTTCGGACCCAATGCATTCAATTATTTTATTCATGTTCCGCAAAAACCATTTTTTTAAGGAATATAAGACCGCTATCTTCAGAAAAATCACCATAAAAAAAGTAAATACCCAATTCGTCGGGACGGTCTTTGTAAAAACATCTATATGAGGAGCCATCAGACATCTCGGCCGAAAAAACGAATCCATTTTCTGTTTCTTTTATATCGAAAGCTATACCTAGCGCCCGATGACCTCCATCGTTTTCTTTTTCTTCATCCGATACGGACCATACCAATACCAGTACAAGTGCCAGCGATGCGGATATAATGAAATACTTGTCCCTTAGAATGCCCGGCATGAAACATCAGAAATCAAGCAATGATTTCAACGGGACCGTTACAATTAGACTAAACCCCCCCACCCCTTCATTTCCACTGGAGACCATAAAAAAGAAGAAGGTTCGGAAAAACAACGTATGAATTCAAGAAAGACTGCCTATAACGAAGAGGATCCCGATAAAAAGTGCGATTCCAAGGACGCAAGCACCGATAACGACTATTGCTTTGTGTTTCATATTATCCATTCCTGAATGACTATGACGGAAATACAATTTGATTATAAAATGAATGCACAAGAAGATTAAAAACGTCATTACATCCAACTTTAAAAACAATTATATGCTTATTGAATATACATAGGAAAATGCGGTGTTTCCTTTGAATGACGGCGAGTCGATTTTCAAACATTATATGGATAAACGGAATCTACTTGTAAAAAATAAAAGAATACTGCAGTCGTCATATATTCCAGAGCAGCTTCCTCACAGAGAAGAGCAGATAAAAGAGATCGTAGAGATCGTCGCACCTTCACTGGCAAAGGATAAACCATCTAATATACTTATTATCGGAAAAACAGGAACAGGAAAAACTGCAGTAGTAAAGTATATAGGAAAAGAATTAAAAAAAGCCGATGAAAATGAAGAGAACTGCTCTTTTATTTATATCAACTGCGAAGTCGTTGATACGCCATACGGTATACTCTACAATATTGGAAACCAGATAATAAGAGATGAGACAAAAAGCATTCCTTTTACCGGTTGGAGCCTGGATAGAGTTTTCAGTGAATTGACAAAATATGTGGATAAAGAAAATAAAATCTATATCATCGTACTTGATGAGATCGACAGATCGTTTCAGAAGAACGGAGATGACATATTCTATTTCTTAACAACAATAAATGAAGTGCTGGAACATTCGAAGGTATCTATAATAGGAATAAGCAACAATCCAAAATTCACTGATTTTCTTGATCCAAAAATCAAAAGCAGACTGGGTGAAGAAAAAATAATATTTCCGCCTTATAATACTCTTCAGCTTGAAGATATTCTTAAAGACAGATCGGAAGATGCTTTTGAAGACGGAGTGCTTTCTCCAGGTGTCGTATCTTATTGCGCGGCACTTTCGGCACAAGATATGGGCGATGCGAGAAGAGCGTTGGATCTTTTGAGAATAGCTTCCGATATTGCAGAAAGGAACAACGATAACATCATAACTGAAGCGCATGTAAAATATGCAAAAAATAAAATCGAGCTTGACGCCGTTTCGGAAGTAGTAAGAACGCTTACGCCTCAATCCAAGACAGTATTGATGAGTATTGTAATAAACACCGAAAATGACAATCCGACCATGAATACGGGAGATGTTTTTACAACATATAAACACATATCCGAAATTTTGGAATCATCTACACTTACACAGAGAAGGGTCGCCGGTCTGATATCCGAACTGGACATGATGGGAATAATCCATGCAAGGGTCAAATCGTTCGGTCGTGCGGGAAGAACGAGGGAGATCGAACTTGGAAGCAAAGAAGTTATGGACCTCATAAAATCGGATGTTATCTTCAAAAAATTAAAGAATTACAAAAATGTGAAGCAGACCACTCTTATGTGATCTGTTTTTCCTTTCCAGTGGAAATGAAGGGGTGGGGGGGTTTGCGGTCAAATACCCCTTTTTCTTTTTTCTATGGTATATCCGATGTAAAAAATATACAGGGAAAAAAGAACGAACAACATGCCCAGTGCTGAAACACATAGATATGGGATACTGTTGGGCGAGTGATGTTCAACGATGTATCCTCTTCCGTCAAGTAAGAGTTTAAAACATCCCAACCAAGGTATTTCACTGACCGGAATGGATAATATCCTTTCATCCGTCACAAGTCCAGATATCACAAAATCCGAGCCGTAAAACGAGCTCTGATCGGTGATGGTGTTGTTATCGCCCATAGTTACATATCCCGAAACCCCTGCGTCCGTCTTGCTGAGTATGAATGCTATATCGATCTTCACGTCGAGGCCCCTATATCCCAGATCGTTGAGTACGATATCCTCTCTGAGCATCTCCGGGTCAAGCTCCGTTCCGGGCGAGTACGCGCTTTCCCAGGAGGGATAGGAATCCAGATATGATATGCTGGCATATTTTCCTGAACTGTCCTCTTTTACTTCAAGATAAAGCAGAGCCCTATGTATTATGCTGGAGCCGTTGTCTCCACTATATATTATCACGCTGCCGTAGTCTCCGAATGATTTGAAGCCCGTCATTCGGCCCTCCAGATATGTCTGGATATCTATCTTCGACTTATCTCTTACAATAACAAGATCTCCCGTGTCGATTATTCCAAGCTCGGAACTGTGGTCGTCATGCTGCATGCTCTGCGAAGTGACGAGCGAAAAATATGGATTGTGTCCCGAGTAAAGATGAAGACATGCATACCCCGACGCGAACACCAGCACTATCACCGCCATTGCGATAAGTGTATCTCTGTCTTCACGCTTCATAATGCAATGAAACAGCTTAGCGTTATTTAACGCTCTCAACCGCTATATACGAAAATATCCATGGAGCATCGATGGAAAGACCCTCGAACGACGAGTATTTCATGAGCATGGCCAAACTCGTGGCCACCAGGTCGACCTGCATACGCAGGCAGGTCGGGGCCGTTATCGTAAAAGATAAAAGAGTGTTATCCACCGGATACAACGGAGCGCCCAAGGGATCGAGGCACTGCGAAGAGCTTGGGTGTATACGCGAGATACTCGACGTTCCCTCGGGTACCAGGCATGAGCTGTGCAGGGGAGTGCACGCTGAACAGAACGCGGTGGTGCAGGCGGCGTACTTCGGCGTCAGTGTAAAGGACGCATCCATCTATACGACCACATACCCCTGCTCCATGTGTGCGAAGATCATAATCAATGCCGGAATAATCGAGATCGTATACGGTGAAGGTTATCCCGACGACCTGTCCAAAGAGCTGTTGGGCGAGTCGGGCATCACGGTCAGGAGATACCCCGCCTAAGTTATTTTTGTTATAATGGGGAGTATATAAACAACCACAATTACCATTAAGTATATTCTTCGATATAACTGCCCAAAAGGTCGGGGAGTTTAATTTGAGCCGAACTGAAATACTTACGGAGATTAAGGATGCGGAGAAGGCCGCTGACGCCAAGGTCGAAAAGGCCCGGGCCGAAAGCAGGGAGGCTTTATCCAAAGCCCGCAGGGATTCTGTGAAGAAGATTCAGGACGAGGAAGCTAAGATACGCAGCTCCACCGAGTCCAATATCGCAGCAAAGAGCATGGAGCTTCAGGCTAAACGCGAAGAGCTCCTCAAAAAGGGCAGGTCGCAGGCCAAAGTCCTCCAGAATGCTTCTGAAGCTAAGATGAAGGAAGTCAAAGATTTTCTCAACAAAGAATTCGAGAGGACCCTAGATGTCACTTCCTGAGTCGATGAGTAGGATTGTCGTTGCGGGTACCAAAGCCCACATGGACGAGGCCATAGAGGTCTTGTACGGTGCAGAAGCGGTACACCTGATCGATCATACCGTCGACGCGGACGAGGGCTTTTCCATAGGTTCGCCCCGTGAATTTTCATCCAAAGCATCCGAGAGGCTGCTGAAGGTGAGGTCCATGGAGAAGGAGCTTGGTATAAACAAACATACCAAGACACCTAGCTTACCTGTTGAAAAGGTAAAGAGCCGGATATTATCCAACAGCGTCGAATCAGTCGAGGACGAAGTAATGAGGGTCCTCGACAGAAGGAATGATCTCAACCAGAGAATCGCCGCACTAAACACTAAGAAAAACAACCTTGAAATTCTACAGATGCTCCCGCTGGACCTCCAGTTGTACGGCGGTTACGAGAGCATCGCCGTCATCGTCGGCACTGTCGCCGAAGATCCCTCCGAGGCCCTTATCAAGGCCATGGACGTGGAGTTTTTTGTTGCGACCATGAAGAAGGGCCCCACCGCGGTCGCCGTTTTCATGAGGAACAGGGACAGGGATAAGACGGTGTCTACCCTCTCTGCCTTCGGATTCTCCGAAATCCAGGTGCCAGCCGGGTCGACCGGCTCGCCCGCCGAGGCCCTGAAGGCCACCGAGACCGAGATCGCAAACGCCGAGGCAGGCCTTGCAAAGGTCGAAGAGGAGCTCGCCGCGATCAAGGAAAGGCATCAGGCCTTCCTGAGGGCATCGGATGAGGACCTCTCGATAACGGTCGAAAAGGGTGAGGTCCCCCTGAGGATAGCCACAAGCGAATATTCGTTCGTGATAGACGCGTGGGTTCCCACCAAGATGGTGGAACAGGTAAAAGAGAAACTGGAGAAGGACTCGGAAGGCAGAATGTACGTCGAGTTCCAGGAGACCCGCGGACGCAAGGACGCGGAGACCGAGGCGGTCGAGAAGCGTTTCAAGACCGCGCCCACAAGGATGAAAAACGGGAGATACTCTACCGGTTACGAGTACGCCACGAAGCTCGTGGACGTGCCGAAGTACCAGGAGATCGACCCGACGATCCTCATAGCGATCTTCCTGCCCATGTTCTTCGGATTCATGGTGGGGGATGTCGGATACGCCATTCCGTTCATAATACTCGGAGCATACGGCCTCAAGGTCGCGAAGGGCAGAGACTGGCGCATAATCGCCCGCGTCCTGTTCTTCGGCGGCATATGGTCGTTCCTGTTCGGACTCCTCTTCTACGGGGAATGTCTGGGCATGCACTTCACCGGCACATATTCGCCTACCGGCATAACATGGGAGCACATATTCGGCATGGAGGAGGGGGCGCTCGGCGCGTTCTCCGCGGTGCTGCCTGATTTCATACACTACGAGGGAGGCCATATCGTCTCCCACGTGGGCGTAGGGAAGCTTGTGGAGATCCCGCTTCTTCTGAAGCTCTCGGTCTACATAGGCGTCGTGCACCTGATGATCGGGTACATATGCTCGTTCATCAACCTCAACATGAGGCACGGCTTCAAGCACGCTTTCATGGAGCAGGGAGGATGGATACTGGCATTTGTCGGGCTGGTCATGTTCTGTTACGCATTGGCGAACGCGCTGATCGGCGGTAACATGGGCGACCTGACGACGGTCTACATGGTGCCTTTCGCCGTGGGAATAGTGCTCTTGGCCGCAGGATGCGGCATCAACATCAAGAGCCACGGCGGAATGAGCATCATGGAGCTGCCGGGAATAGTAGGGAACATTCTTTCCTACACTCGTTTGGCGGCCATCGGAATGTCCAAAGCGGGCATGGCGCTGGCCTTCAACTATATTGCGTTTATAATGATCTACGACTCGATGGGGGGCGTTCTGGGTCTGATACTCGGATTCGCCGTGTTCCTCATCGGCCACCTCATGATATTCTTCCTGGCTATCTTATCGGCCGGACTGCATAGCCTCAGGCTACAGTACGTCGAGCTGATGGCCAAGTTCTTTGTCGGAGGCGGAAAGGAGTACGCTCCTTTGAAGGTCACACGCAAGAAAACCCATTACGAACCCCTTAACACAGAAAACAAGACCAAAGCAGAGGTATAAATATGGCATTGGAAGGAGACGTAGGATCTGGATTGATTGCAATCGGAGCAGGAATAGCAGTTGGACTCGCCGGACTTGGATCCGGTATGGCCGAGAAAGACATCGGTGCCGCAGCAGTCGGCGCCATCACGGAAGACGCCAGCCTTTTCGGAAAGGCTATGATCTACATGGTTCTTCCTGAGACAATCGTCATCTTCGGACTGGTCATCGCTATCCTTGCTATCTTCGTGATGTGAAGCCAGAGGCTCATCTCATGGCATTGGAAAGCGTCACGAAGGAGATACAGGCGGAGGCCGACGCCAAGGTCAGGTCCATAATGGACTCGACCAAGGCCGAGATCCAAAAGATCGAGGCAGAGGCCGAAGCCCGTATCTCTGAAATGAAGACAAGCGAGGATAAGAGGCTCGTGAGCGAGATCGAGCGCCTTGACCGCCAGGAGATCTCCAGCGCTGAGCTGGAGAGCAAGAACATCGTCCTGGCCAAGAAGAAGGAGATTCTCGCCCGCGCATTCGACGAAGCACTTGCCGAGCTGGAGTCCTCCTCAAAGGCGGACAAGCTGGCACGTTACAAGGCCCTCGTCAAGGATGCCAAGAAGCTGATACCTGCGCCCATCGCCGTCATTTCCGACAAGGAAAACTTCACAGCCGAGGAGCTCGGCGTGGAATCTGTCGAGAAGGACGACGGGATCAGCGCGGGGATCATCCTCAGGAGCAAGGACGGAAGCACAGAGGTCGACCTGCAGTACAGAACGTTGCTGAGCGACATCTGGAACAGCAACCTGAAAGCCCTATCGGATATCCTGTTCGGGTGAACATATGTTCAGGCGCAACACGAGACGCGGCAACTACGCATACACGGTAACCCGGGTCAAAGCGAAGAAGTCCCAGCTGATCAAGGAAGAGGAATACAACAAGATGTTGCTGATGTCCCTTCCCGAGATATCCCGTTACATGAGCGAGAGCGGATACCAGAAGGAGATGTCCGAGCTCGCGGGCAGGATGTCCGGAATCGACCTGGTGGAGTATGCCTCATACCTCAACATGTCGAGGGTGTTCACAAGCATCCTCAAGGCATCGGAAGGGGAGCTGTACACAATGGTCTCGGCGTACCTGGAGAAATGGAACATCTGGAACGTCAAGATGATCCTTCGCGGCAAGTCCTTCGGACTGGACGAGAAGAGCATCAAGGAGGACCTTGTTCCCGCGGGGAGCCTTAAAGAGGCGCAGCTGGACAAGCTCCTGTCGCTCTCCACCGTGGAAGAGATCCTGACCGAATACAGCAGGATGGATTCCGTTAACATTCCCTCGGACCTCATAGCGGGGTATATGGGAACTTCCGGCGGGCTCGCGGTCATAGAGGACTTCCTTGACAAGTTCAAGTACGCAAGGCTTCTTCAGGCCATCGTCCCGGACAGCAGGCCCACCCTGATGTTCCAAGACTACATAAGGCACGAGATCGACCTGGTCAACTTCTCTACGATAATGAAGCTCAAGGCCGAAGGCATCTACGGCGAAGCGAACGTCATGGAATACATAGTCCCCGGAGGGAAGCAGATCGACAGGAGGACGGCCGCACAGCTGGCCAACATCGAGTCGGTCTCCGGTGTATCCAGCGAGATATCGCAGATGGACTTCTACGAGGCCGTGAAGCCTATACTCGACGCCCCGGTCGTTTCGATAAGAGCGATCGAGAGCGCTTTGAAGAGATATGAGATGGAACGTGCTAAAAAGTTCTCTCATATGAACCCGCTGTCGGTCGCCCCGGTCATGGACTACATGATCCACAAGGAGAACGAGGTCTCCAACATACTTGCCATCGCAAGGGGGATCCAGAGCGGGCTGGACACCGAAGTTATCAAAGGGCTGCTGGTGATCTGATGGAGATAGCTGTTATCGGTAACGAGGAGTTCGTGCTCGGGTTCCGCCTTGCGGGGCTCAGGATGGTATTCGTCGCAGACGAAATGAACTACCAGGAGAAGATGCTGGAAGCAATGGGCGATCCTAACATAGGGATCCTGGCGGTCGACGCCAAGGACCTAGCATACCTGTCCCACAACGTCAGGAACAGGGTGTTGGATTCGATCCAGCCGGTCATTGTGCCGGTGGGAGGCGACGAAAGCGACCTCCGTGAGAAAGTAAAGAGAGTAATTGGCGTTGATTTATACAAAGCAGAGGATGAATGAATGACCGCTGAACAAGGTGTAATTTACAGGGTTGCCGGACCGGTCGTGACCGCCATCGGGATTTCGCCCAGGATGTACGACGTCGTGCATGTTGGCAACGAGAAACTTATGGGAGAGGTCATCAAGATCGTAGGCGACAAGACAATCATCCAGGTTTACGAGGAGACGTCCGGTGTCAAACCCGGAGAACCGGTTACCAACACCGGGCTTCCTCTCGTCGTAGAGCTGGGACCCGGACTTCTGACCTCCGTCTACGACGGTATTCAGAGGCCCCTGCCCGTCCTCAGGGAGATGATGGGAGACTTCATCTTCCGCGGTGCCACCGCACCCGGACTGAGCAGAGACGTCGAATGGGAGTTCGTGCCCGCCGTGAAAGCCGGGGACGAGGTATCGGCCGGGCAGGTGCTCGGTACGGTCCAGGAAGGGCCCATGGTGCACAAGATCATGGTGCCCCCCGCCGTTCCTAAAGGAAAGGTCGAAAAGGTAGCAGAGAAGGGAAAATACAACGTCGACAAGGTAATAGCCGTCGTCGACGGGCGCGAGCTCACGATGGTCCAGAAATGGCCCGTCCGCGGTCCCCGTCCGGTCGCCGAGAAATACATGCCCGACGTGCCCCTCATCACAGGGCTCAGGGTCCTGGACACGATGTTCCCCCTTGCAAAGGGAGGAGCGGCCGCCATCCCCGGTGCGTTCGGTACCGGAAAGACGGTCACACAGCAGTCCCTGGCCAAATTCTCGGACGCCGAGATCGTGGTGTACATCGGATGCGGAGAGCGCGGAAACGAGATGACGGAGGTCCTTACCGAATTCCCCGAGCTCACGGACCCGAAGACGGGCGAGTCCCTCATGAAGAGGACCGTCCTGATCGCCAACACATCCAACATGCCCGTCGCCGCGAGGGAAGCGTCCGTTTACACAGGAATGACCATCGCGGAATACTTCAGGGACATGGGATACAACGTGGCCCTGATGGCCGACTCCACCTCCAGGTGGGCAGAGGCCATGCGTGAGATCTCCTCGAGGCTTGAAGAGATGCCCGGAGAAGAGGGATACCCCGCATACCTTGCGGGACGTCTGTCCGAGTTCTACGAGCGCGCATGCCGTGCGAAGACCCTCAACGGAGAGGACGGATCGGTCACCGTCATCGGTGCGGTCTCTCCTCCGGGAGGAGACCTGTCCGAGCCCGTCACGCAGAACACACTGCGCATCGTGCGCGTCTTCTGGGCCCTCGACACCAAGCTGAGGGAGAGGAGGCACTTCCCCACCATCAACTGGCTCACTTCGTACACCATGTACGGAAAGGACCTTGCCGGGTGGTTCAAGAAGAACGTCTCCGAGGACTTCATCGACCAGAGGACATGGGCAATGCAGGTCCTCCAGAAGGAGTCGGAGCTGCAGGAGGTCGTGCAGATGGTCGGTTCCGACTCTCTGCCGGACGAGCAGAAGATGACCCTCGAGGTCGCCAGGATGATACGCGAGATATTCCTTCAGCAGAACGCTTACCACCCCATCGACTGCTACTGCCCCATGGAGAGGCAGTACGTGATGGTCAAGCTCATCAGGAAATATTCCGATCTGGCCGACAAGGCGATCGCCAACGGCATAGCCGTCGACAAGATAGCGTACCTCCCCGTGAGGCAGAGGTTCAACCAGGCCAAATACGAGGAGAAGATCGACGAGGAGATGAAAGCGGTAGGAGTCGACATGGAAGAACAGTTCAAGGGACTGGGAGTGTGATACTATGGCAAAAGTAACCAAAGAGTACAAGACGGTCTCCCAGATCGCTGGACCTCTCATCTTCGTCAAGAAGACCGAGCCGGTCGGTTACCAGGAGATGGTCGCGGTCAGGCTCTCCGACGGAAGCGTCAGGAGAGGGCAGGTCCTCGATTCGTCCGATGACCTGGTCGTCGTTCAGATATTCGAAGGCACCACCGGTATCGACAGGTCCGCGTCCGTGCGCTTCCTCGGAGAGGCCATGAAGATGCCCGTCTCCAGGGACATGCTCGGAAGGGTGCTTTCCGGAGCGGGAGAGCCCATCGACGGAGGTGCGCCCATAGTCCCCGAGAAAGAACTCGGGATCGAAGGGGCGGCCATCAACCCGTGGGCAAGGGACAGCCCGGCCGATTTCATCGAGACCGGAATATCCACCATCGACGGCATGAATACCCTGGTCAGGGGACAGAAGCTGCCGATATTCTCGGCGTCCGGTCTGCCCCATAACGATATCGCCCTGCAGATCGCAAGGCAGGCGAAGGTACGCGGAGAGAACGAAGAGTTCGCCGTGGTGTTCATCGCAATGGGTATCACCAACGAAGAGAAGCAGATGTTCATGAAGGAGTTCGAGAGGACCGGAGCGCTCAAGAGCGCGGTGGTCTTCCTGAACCTGGCAGACGACCCCGCCGTCGAGCGTATAGTCACCCCGCGTCTGGGACTCACCACCGCGGAGTACATGGCCTTCGAGCTGGGAATGCAGGTGCTGGTCATCATGACCGATGTCACCAACTACTGCGAGGCGCTGCGTCAGGTGTCCGCGGCCAGGGAAGAAGTGCCCGGAAGGCGCGGATACCCCGGTTACATGTACACCGACCTTGCGCAGCTGTACGAGCGTGCCGGAAGGATCAAGGACAAGAAAGGATCGATCACACAGATCCCCATCCTTTCGATGCCCGGAGACGACATCACGCACCCCATCCCCGACCTGTCCGGTTACATCACCGAGGGTCAGATCGTGCTTTCGAGGGAGCTGCACCGCAACGGCATATACCCGCCGGTCAACGTCTCGTCGTCGCTCAGCCGTCTGATGAACTCCGGTATCGGAAAGGGAAAGACCAGGGACGACCACAAGGCCGTTTCGGACCAGCTGTACGCCGCATATGCGGAGGGTAAGGACCTCAGAGGGCTAGTGGCGATCGTCGGTAAGGACTCGTTGTCCGAGAAGGACAGGAAATACCTGGACTTCGCAGACCTCTTCGAAGACCGTATCGTCCGTCAGGGACACGACGAGGACCGTTCCATCGAACAGACCCTCGACATCTCCTGGGACATACTCACCGAGCTCGACGAGGACCAGCTGACCAGGATCGACCGCAAGTACATCGAGAAGTACCTCCCGAAGAAGTGATCCGATGTCAGCCCACGAGATAACCCCCAACCGCTCGGTCCTCCTGGACCTCAAGAGAAGGATCAAGCTCACCAAAGGCGGGCACAAGATCCTGAAGATGAAGAGGGACGGCCTCATCATCGAGTTCTTCGAGACCCTGGAGAAGGCACGCCAGATGCGCGCCGGGGTTTCGTCGGACTACGCGGCGGCCATCAGCAAGATCGCGATCGCGAGGGCGGTCGAGGGCGATATTTCCGTGAAGAGCGCGGCATACGCCCTCCAGGCCGACCATCAGGTCATCGTTGGGAGCAAGAACATCATGGGAATGAAGGTCCCGAAGGTGGAGGCGACCGGATCGATGCACACAGACATAGCCCACAAGGGCTACGGTGT
>DAMX01000018.1:28107-29024 GCA_002497195.1 Methanomassiliicoccaceae archaeon UBA354
GTGGAGACCACCATGAAGAAGCTCCTGGACGAGATCGAGAGGACCAAGAGAAGGGTCAACGCCCTCGAGTTCAAGATCATCCCCGATCTCAGAGAATCCGAGAGGTTCGTCAAGTTCAGTCTCGAAGAGATGGAACGCGAGAACACCACGCGCCTCAAGCACCAGAAAAAGAAAGGCGAGGTAGCCGAGTGAAGAGTTTCGGGGAGATCTGGGACGAGATAAGGGAGGACCCTGTCAAACTGAAGAGGGTCTTCACCGCGATCTGGGTCGCAGCCTACTCGATGCTGATGATCGGCTCCTTCGTCATAATCTGGTTTCTGGCAAAGGTCTATCTTTTCTAAACCGCTTAAATAAATCAATTTTTTATTATCCAAGTGTTCTGTTCATTCCGCCGACAGGACATCCTTGCAGACGTTCTTTTTCGAAGACGCTTCGAGCCCCCCTATCCCCACGATGACAAGCAGCACGAAGAATAAGCGGACAGGAGTGGCAGGCTCGCTGAAAAGCAGTATTCCTACCATCACGGAGCCCAGGGCGCCGACGCCCACCCATATGGCGTAACCGACGCCCGTGGGCACGCCCCTCTTGAAGGCCAGGTCGAGGAACCAGGTGCTGACGAAAAGGAACGGTATGGTCACGGCGGTCCACAGGAAAACAGAGAAACCCTCCGAAAGGAACATGGTGGTGGCCCAGACGGTCTCGAACAGTCCACCTATGAACAGATATGCCCAGGCGACCGAACCGCCTTTCATTCAGGCACCCCCCATAAGCTGAAGTCCCGTTATCCCGACGATGATAACGAACAGGAAGAAGATCTGAAGGCGCTCTATCTTCTCTTTGTAAAGCAGGCACCCCGCGACGACGGTACCGATGGAACCTATGCCGGTCCATATTGCGTAAGCCGTCCCCATGTGCAT
>DAMX01000018.1:29275-37517 GCA_002497195.1 Methanomassiliicoccaceae archaeon UBA354
TCCTGTTCCTGTACGAATCGGATTTCCTCAGTGCAATGACCCAGCAGGGCTCCAGCAGACCCCCTATGATCAGCCATACGGCGGTCATCAGTTCCATGGGGTCAGTCCATGAAACTCCTCATATTTATTTCGCCCGTTCCCAGATGCACAACGGGCATGATGGCGGGCTCCGGATTGAAGTTATGCATCTTCTGATATTCGGTCTGGCTCTGCCATGTGGAGGCGTTGATTATCTTAACCCCGTTGTACTCTCCGGCGCCGGCTCCGTGGATGTGCCCCGAAACGAAAAGATCGGGCAGGGTCTCCATAGCAAGATAATCCTTCTTCTCAGGTGCGAGAGCGGTCCTCTGGCCGTAGATAGGTGCTAGATGTCTGCGTCTGAGCATCTCCCTCATCACTCCCATGGGGTCGTCGTAAGTGAGCTTTTGAACTCCCGCTATCCAGTCATCGATGCTCTTGCCGTGGTATGTCTGTATCACCCTGTCCTCTATCTTCAGGGTCACAGGGTTGCCCACCATCATGATGTTGGAATCGAAGGTCTTTGTGAACATCGTGCCGAGCGCGGGCTGCGGCTCCGCCAGGCGGACGGCGTCGTGGTTGCCGGGATGGACCACCATCTTGATGTGGTCGGGTATGTCCTTCAGGTACTCGGCCAGTTTCTCGTACTGCTCGTATATGTCGTTGATCCTCAGCTCCTCTTCCTGTCCGGGGAATATGCCGATGCCGTCCACCACGTCGCCGGGGAACACTATGTAGTTGAGGTCGGTCTTATAGGCGTTCTCCTTGAGCCATGAGACCATGCGTTTCCAACGGTCCTCCAGGAAAGTGTAGCTGCCAACATGGACGTCCGACAGGAACGCCACCGAGGACACGGAATCCGAGGCCTCCCAGCGATTCATTCTGGGCACGTCGGGCCTGAATATCTCGTTGGCTATCAGAAGGTCCCTCCTCCCGTTGGGCTTTCCCGCTATCCCTATGACCTCGTCGCTCACGAACGTCTCGCCGGCCAGAGGAGAATCCTTGGAGATGAAGACCTTGCAGTTGCTTTCCGCGTCCTCGAGGGTCAGGATGATGTGCCCGTTCTTCGTGATGTTGACGTCGTAGACCATTCCTATGACCCTGACGTCCCGGTCCAGGTTCATCGCCTTGGCGATGGATATGCTCATCCCGAAATCCCTGCGTCTGGATACGATCCTGCTCAGAATGTCGTACCTGCTGCGGAAGTAGGACGTGAAATCCGTGATGTCCCCCTCGCAGGTGGAGTTCCCGGTGACGTCGCTGCCGTTCAGCACTTCTATGTCGGTCTGCCTTTTGTTCCGCGGCACGTCGGTCCCGGGGGATGTGAAGATGGGCGTGTCTCCCGCCAGGCAGTCCTCGATGTCGGAGCGGCTGATGAACATCTTGTCTGAAGAAAGCGATGCTATGGCGGTGTTCGTGAAGGCGACGGGGTCGGGGTTGGACATGATGTAATCGAGAGCGTCCGGGCTGAGGAATATGCCTCTTCTCGCAGCCGCGCCGAGAACGTCAGTCTTCATGCCCGGGTATGTTGCATCGCAGATACATAATCCTTACCCGCCCGCCGGGGAGGGTTATATACACACAATCAATCTCCGGGACATGACATCCGTCAGGATATCCTGCCCGGTCAATCCCAGCGAGTCGGAGAGCCTGGTGCTGGACGCCGTGATGAAGCTCTTCCCGGACGCCTCAATGGAAAGGACGCCCTGGGGATTCGAAGGCATGGCGCCGGGCATTGAGCACTTCTCGATGCTGGTAAGACGACAGAAGATACTGGACGCCGCCCGCGCAGTGCTGATAAAAGGACTGGGCGACGAGCGCACCACGTTCCGCCTCAACAAGCAGGTCGCGACCGTAGGGAAGGTATCGTTCGCCACCAAAGGGGCCGTTCTGGGAACCATCGACGTCCGCATCGACGACGAAGACATCGAGGGATATCTGGACCGTGTGCTCCCCCGCACACTTGACGGAGAGGAGGTATGGTTATGATCGGAGTTTCATGCACGGAGTTCAGCGCCCACCCGCTCGAAGAGATCATGGAGACGGTGTCCAAGGAGTTCGGACACTGGGAGATATTCGCCGAGGCGGAGCACGGCCTCTCCCTCATATGGCCGAGGCTGAACGCCCTAAGGTCCTCTTACAAGATGACATTTTCCCTGCATTCGCCTATAAGCGACACAAACCTCGCCTCGCTGACGGAAAGGATGCGCGAAGCCTCCATCCTCGAAATGATATCCACGGCCGAGCTGGCGGCGGAGACGGGGATCAAGATGATAACGGTCCATCCCGGGCTGTCGTCCCTGAGCGTGCCGGGCATGGAGAGGAAAGCTGTCGAGATGTCCAGGAAATCGATGAGGACCCTTGACAGGACAGCTTCCGAGTACGGGGTCACTTATGCCATAGAGAACATGCCCAATTTCCCGCCGATGATCGGAAAGACCGCCGCCGAACTCGGAGAGATAATCGAAGGGACTAACCTAGGAGTATGTTTCGACATAGGCCACGCCAATACGACCGGGCAGACCGGGGAGATGATATCCGCGTTCAAGGACAGGATAGTCAACGTGCACGTGCACGACAATATGGGCGACAACGATTCCCATATGACCGTAGGCGACGGCACCGTGGACTTCCCCAAGGCGATGGGATCACTGTCCTGGTACAAAGGCCGCTATATCATAGAGTCCAGGTCGCTGGCGTCCGCGGCCGAGTCCAAGAGAAGGCTCTCAATCCTTATTGAATGAGTCAGGGAAGAACTCCCGGCGCCGGAAGCCCTTTGCGAAGGGCACTCCCTTAACGGCGAGTATCACCGTGGTGACCAGCCCCAGCCCCAGGAGCATCAGGACGAGGATAGACATGGACCCGGCCCCCATGCCAAGCCAAAGGAAGGACTGCATGTAGTCGTTGACGAAGTGCAGGAGAACCGAAGCGTAAAGGCCGTATTTGCAATAGAGATATCCTGCCGCCAGGCCGAACATGAACGAGGGCAGGATCTTGATCATGCCCCATCCGTCGTAATGGGCATATCCGAAGATCGCGGAGGACATTATTATCAGTACCATGGCGGCCTTTCCGACACCGAAGCCGCCCAGCAGGTACCTCGCCGGGCGTTCCTTCTTGGATGCGAAAGCGAAAACCGCCAGCGGAAGTCCGATCATAAGGAGCCGGGTTATCAATTCCTCCCATACGCTGGCACTTGCAAGTACGAACATCATGTACCGGTCATCGGAGGTCTCGAACGACGGAAGGTCCGCGTCGCCCCACATTATCAGCAGCAGCATTATGGCGAGCTGTATCACGACGGTGGACGGCCATAAGAGGCCGAGCCAGTATGCGCTGGTGTCCTCCAGTCCCCGCATGTCGTCCTCGGGCCCTCGGCCAACGTGCTTGGAGTACATCTCCCGGGCGAGCTGTGCGAAGCTGAGCAGAACGGCGGCCACCAGGAATACCCAGTATATCTGAGACCCCGTACCTGAGAAACGCAGGAACACATGGGGAGAAGGCAAAAGGACCAGGAGGCCGTAGTCGATCTCCGCCGCGTAGACGAAAACGTCAGCGAATTTGAAAATCATGGTCGCCGCCTCCACGGCCATAAAAATCATCACGAAGCCCATGGCGAACAACGATGCCCAGAAGACCGGGCCGTTGCTTTTTTTATCCGGAACATAAGCAAGAAGGAGGCCGAAGCGTCTCCCGCATCCGCCGCAGAAAGCGGTGCCGGCCGTACGGTAACGTTCGCATTCCGGGCAGTCGAGCATGTTGCCGCATCCGCCGCAGAACTTATGTCCCAGATCTTGATTTTTTGAGCATTCGGGGCATTTCGCCTGCATCATTCATCACCCATGAGGCGGACGATCCCGGCCACCCTTTCGTGATCTATCACGGCAAGGGCCCTTCCGCCCTTCTTTGATATATCCGACAGTCGCAGGGAGATATATCTCTCGCGGAGGCCGCTCAGCTCCCTGAAGCCCCTGACGGCGTTCACGTGCCTGTCCCAATCAACGGCGAAGGACTCGGGGGAGGACATGTCGAACTTCTTCTTCATCCCTTTCTTCGCAAGACGGTGCTCTCTGACGAACTCCATCGAGCTGACGCTCTGGCAGTAGAGTTCGGTGTATTCGCGGTCCGGCATGTCCAGGGCCGAAAGCGTTTTCGAGTTGGAATCGCAGAGGTCCACCAGCTCGCACCAGGCAGGCGCCGGGACGCTGATCTCGCCGAACTCCGAAAGTCTCTTCGCGAAAACGGCCTCCAGCTCCCCGGGTTCGTACCCATCCATGAGTTCGGTGCGGTTCCTGACCCCCTCGATCTCCTCGGGGCTCAGGGATGCGGCGTATATGTCGTATTTTCCGAAAGCGTCCCTGACGGCTTTGCCGTATTCGGGAAGCCCCCTAACCACGGGCAGGACGTCGATCACGGCATCCCCCGCCTTCAGGGATATCATTTCTTGGTGCTCCTTGTCATGACCAGGTCGGTGAGCTCGTCGCTGTCGTCGATCCTCCTGAGTTCTTCTGTGGATATGACCGCGGTGGTCTTGATGTTGTTGCGGTCCCTGGTGCGTTCGACTATGACCACGGACGGCCTTCCGGCCAGGCTTGAGACCTCAGAGGTCACCGAGGCCCTCTGTACAAGCTTCTCCTCATCGGAACCCGTGCCGGTAAGGATGATTATCTCCTCGACCCTCGACAGGGCATCGAAGGGGCTCTTCATCACGGGAGTGACGCTGAAACCAATATCCAGCAGTTTGTTCAGCACTTCCGACCCGGTGCGGGCGCCACCGCTGATCTCGTACTTGTTGGCGGTGTCCTCCGTCTTATAGGCGAAGGGGTCCAGAGGCAGGATCATCGGCGTGTTGAGGAACTCCTCTATGCGGAGGGCGGCATCTATCATGGCCCCCATGCCGGACTCGTACATCTGCACAGTGCGCCTGGAGACCCCGGCCATCTCGGCGATCACGCCCAGGCTGAAGCCCTCCTTGTTCCTGATGCTCTTCAGCAGGTCGCCGTCCAGTTTGACGTACAGCCCTCCGGGCGCCGCGAATATCAGCGGCGGGACCTCTTCGATGGTGTGGTCGGCCAATGTCTCGTTCGAGATGATCGGGATGTTGAACCTTGAATAAACGATGCCCAGCTCCAGCACTCCGGAGCTGGACCTTTCACCGATGAGCAGCGGGCTGGCCTTCAGGGCCTCGGCTAGGACCTTCATCTCCTCTGCGTTCTCTCTCGAAAAGGCATCGACGTTGCTGAGTATCTTTATGATAAGCAGCCTGTCGTCCCTGCGGGCGACGATGTCGAAGCACACGCTTCGGAGATTCAGGGTGGAGGACACATCGTAACCGGCACTCGTCAATATCGTGCGGGTGGATTCGATAAGCTCCGCTCTGCTCACGGTAATAAAGTGGTAGTTCTTCTATAAAAAATCACTCATACATTATTTAAGGGGGGAGACCGGCCGCGCGGGCCGGCTTAAAAGGTTTCGGAGGAAAAAACGACTTCTGCAGATCATCAGTCGACTTCTATGCGCCTGCCCGACTTCTTCTCGTCCTCGGATCTGAAGCTTACCTCCAGGATGCCGTTGTTGTACTCCGCTTTCGCGGACCCGATGTCCACTTCGCAGGGCAGGGCGACCGTCTTGCGGTATTTTTTGTTGGGCGTGTCCACGGAGATCGATACCGAGTCGGATGTGGCATCGAGCACGATGTCCTCTTTCTTGGCGCCCGGGACCTCTGCCATGACCCTTACGACGTCCCCCTCGCGCGTCACGTCGGTTAAGGGCTCCCTTACCGTATCGGCCGACGGAAGGCCCAGCTCTCCTTCGATGTTCCCGAATTCCTTGACGTGGGCGACCCCGTCGGGGCCGCGGTACATGGTGTACCCGTAGGTCTTGACATCGGGGGCGCTCAGATCTTCGAACCCGGAGAGCATATCGTCCATCCTTCTGTTGAAGTTCTCGAACTCCCTGAACAGTATGTTCCAAATGTCTTCGCTCATCTCTATCACTCCTTTTCTCATGTCTTCTCTTTTCTTCTTCAGTTCCCGCTGTACTCCTTCAGCCTCCTGGCCGCGGCCGGTCCGAATTTGCCGACCGCGCCCTCGAAGTCCTTCATGGCCACCCTGCATTCGCCGAGGGCCTCCCGGTCCGGAACCTCTCCGGACGCCACCAGACGTCTGACCGACGTCATGACGGCCTCGTTGCATATTGCCGCGATGTCCGCTCCGGTGCACCCTTCCGTCATGCCGGCGAGCTTCTTCAGGTCCACATCGTCCTCCAGGGGCTTGCCTCTGGTGTGTATGCCGAATATCGCCTCCCTGGATTCTTCGTCGGGGGGAGCGACCAGCATGCTCTTGTCGAACCTTCCGGGCCTGAGCAGCGCCGGGTCGATCATGTCGGGGCGGTTGGTGGCCGCGACGACCACGACGTTGTTCAGGGATTCGAGCCCGTCCATCTCGGTCAGCAGCTGGGACACAACGCGCTCGGTCACGTTGCTGTCGCTGCTCCCCGCCCCCCTGTTAGGCGCTATGCTGTCTATCTCGTCCATGAATACCACGCACGGAGATGCCTGCCTGGCCTTTCTGAAAGTCTCCCTTACCGCCTTTTCGGACTCCCCGACCCATTTGTTCAAGAACTCCGGTCCTTTGACAGATATGAAGTTGGCCTCCGATTCCGTTGCCACGGCCTTCGCCAGCATCGTCTTACCGGTCCCGGGCGGGCCGTAGAGCAATATGCCCTTTGGCGGCTTGGCGCCCATGTGCTCGAATACCTTGGCGTACTTCAGCGGCCATTCGACAGCCTCTTTGAGCTCCTGCTTCACGGACTCGAGGGCACCGATGTCCTCCCACTTGACGTTGGGACGCTCTATCAGCACCTCCCTCATCGTCGCGGGCTGCATATCCTTGAAAGCATCGCGGAAGTCGTCCGCGGTGACGTTGATCTTGTTCAGCACGTCCCCCGGCACCTCTTCGTTCTCGGTGTCTATGTCGGGAAGCACGCGCCTCAGCGATGCCATCGCCGCCTCTTTGGTGAGGGCGGAGATGTCCGCACCGGCATACCCATGCGTCCTGTCGGCCACCAGCTTCAGGTCGACGCTGTCGTCTATGGGCATCCCGCGGGTATGTATCTGGAGGATCTCGAATCTGCCGTCCCTGTCCGGGATCCCTATCTCGATCTCCCTGTCGAACCTGCCCGGCCTTCTCAGCGCCTCGTCGATGGAGTTGGGCCTGTTGGTCGCTCCTATGACGACCACTTTGCCGCGGGATTTCAATCCGTCCATCAGCGCCAGAAGCTGTGCCACGATGCGACGCTCGGTCTCTCCCGTCACTTCGTCCCTCTTGGGCGCTATGCTGTCGATCTCGTCGATGAATATGATGCTGGGCGCGTTCTCCTCGGCATCCTTGAAGATCTCCCTGAGCTTTTCCTCCGACTCGCCGTAGAACTTGCTCATGATCTCCGGCCCGCCGATGTACACGAAGTTGCTGCTCGTCTCTCCTGCGACGGCCTTTGCGAGCATGGTCTTTCCCGTTCCCGGGGGGCCGTGCAGAAGGACGCCCTTCGGCGCCTCGATACCGAGCCTCTTGAACAGTTCGGGGTGCTTGAGCGGAAGCTCAACCATCTCCCTGATCCTGTTGACCGCGTCGCCAAGTCCGCCGATGTCGTCGTAGGACACCTTCGGTATGTCCCCCGTGGCCGCGTCCGCGGGCTTCTCGCTTACTTTGACCTGAGTGGCCGAGGTCATCATGGCGGCCTCGCCCGAAGGGGCGAAAGACGTGACCACAAGCTCCATCTTGTTCCCCATCACGTTCAGGGCGATGACGTCCCCCTTGGAGAACGCACGTCCCTCGAACACCTGCTTCAGGTATTCGTCCCCGCCCTGCAGCCTAAGCTGGTCTGTCGGCGAGAAAGTGATCTTCGTGGCGTTCTTGGCCGTTATCTTTTTTATCGCGACCTTCTCGTCCATGGAGGTCCCGGCGTTCCTTCTCGTGGTGCCGTCCATCCTGACGATGCCGCGGTTGGCATCCTCGGGCCCTCCTCTGAGGACCTTTGCAACCGTCCTCTTGTCTCCTGCTATCTCTACTATGTCTCCGACCCTGATGTCCATAACGGTCATGAGCTCCGGGTCGAGCCTGACCACTCCTCTCCCGGCCTCTCCGGGCTTGAGCTCCGCGACCTTTATGGCCTTGTCGGACCTGTCTTTCATTGCCATTGCTGTTACCTCCTGATCTTGATGTCC
>DAMX01000018.1:37783-52904 GCA_002497195.1 Methanomassiliicoccaceae archaeon UBA354
TACACTATTATTAGTTTGTCCTTCTATATAAACATATTGTTATTTCAAATAGACATGCGGTCTACGTGCCATAAGACGAACGGTGATATCGTCGCCTAACGGGTTTGCGGCCCGCGGACGCGCGCAATACGCTGTATGCAACAGAATGATAGAAAAGAGGAAAATCGTTTCATTGCTTACCGATGATACCGTCGCAGGCTCAGTAGGCGTGGCGCTTCGAAACATTGGTCATCTGCACGATGTTCTCGATCGGCGTGTGTTTAGGTACCGCGCATCCCGCACCGAATATGTAGCACCCGTCGCGGCCCGCGTCGTTGAAGCATTTCTCTGCGACCTTGTCCACATCGTCCGCCGAACCCTGCAGGAGCACCGACACGGGGTCGAGGTTGCCCATTATGACCACGTCTTTCTGGAACACCTGCCGGGCTTCGGCGAGGTCCACCGCGTGGTCGACGCTCAGCACTCTCGCCCCCGTCTCCCTGAAGGACTTCAGCATCGGGGTCGTGTCCCCGCAGATGTGCAACATGGCGTCCACCCCGTAATTCTGCTTCCACAGAGACGTGCTCTTCTTCAGCTCTTCAAGGTTGAAGGTCCTGAACATGGCATCGTCGATCATGTCCGCAGACGACACGGGATCGGTGTAGATGACGTAATCGGCATCTATCTCCTCGAGCTGAGCACTGACGACCCGGCGGGACAGCTCCGCTCCACGCTTGACGGCCCTCTTCGCAATCTCCGGCTCCATGAGGATATCCATCAGAAGCTGGTCTATGCCCCTCAGGAATCCGCTGGTCGTCAACGGGCCCTCGCACCAGACCGGGGTCATGGCGTCCGGGCAGGACTCATGGACCGCTCTGAAGGTGTCCACCACGTATTTGTGGAGGTTCGGGCACTCTTTGCGGTTCATGGGATCGTACAGGGGTTTGGATTCTATGTCATCGGGCGAGGCGAAGTAGTCCAGCAGCAGGCTGCCCTGGTCGTCTTCAGGTAGCTTAACCTTCATCCCGGGGATGTCCATGAATATGCCCTTCGATTCGAATGGCCCGAACACCATGTCCGACTGGGATTCCTTCGCCCATTTCGCCATGATCTCCCTGGTCAGATCCGGATTCCCTCTTACATCCGATAGCTTATGGCCATAATGCCCGACCATGGCTATGTTCCCGAAATCGCATACCGGTGCTCTGTCGGGGAGCTCGCCTCTGAAAACGGCAAGAGCCCTGTCTTTAGATTTCATCTCATGTTTCATCTTTCAACCTCCTTTATTTTCAACCGGGTTGTGCGTTATTAAATCGTTACGAATTTGCGGGCTTCATGGTAAAACGGCGCGTCCCGCCAAGGCCGTCACGCGGTAGTTGTTGCGCATTTTATTACATACGAGGCAGGCATCTGAGCCAATCCCGTCGAAAACAACTTGTTTTCGTTATGTCCGATACTTGTCATTATCGAAATCGATTATATATCAGGAGCAAAAAGGCCGATTTTCTGGCGACAGATGCGCGTTTTGTCTCATGAGCCGTGCATCTCCCGTCGCGTTCAGGTAATTCCGTTAAACTGGTTAACAATAAACGGAAGCGTCGTCGGCTCGAAAACTGCTTTCAGAACTGATAATCGTTCAAATAATGTACATTAGTATTCATCAATGTACATAATGATATATATGTTGAACATGATAATACTTTTATGTCGCTACCTAAGGACATACGAACCACACTCGATGTCGAAGACATTCCGAAAAAATGGTACAACCTGGCCGCGGACCTGCCGAAACCGCTGGAACCGCCGATCAACCCCAAAACGGGAAAACCCGCAGGACCCGAGGAGCTGGGCTCCCTCTTCTGCAGGGAGATCCTGGAACAGGAGATGTCCGTTGAAAGGTACATCGGCATCCCTGAGGAGGTCAGGGACAACCTGGTGTACCTCAACCGCCCCTCTCCGCTTCAGAGGGCGTACCGCCTTGAGAAGTATCTCAAGACCCCGGCGAAGATATACTTCAAGAGAGAGGACCTGAGCCCCCTCGGAAGCCATAAGGGGAACACCGCGCTGGCACAGGCCTACTACAACGCGGAGGCCGGGATACACACGCTCACCACGGAGACGGGGGCGGGGCAGTGGGGAACGGCCCTTGCTGCGGTGTCCAACCTTTTCGATATCAAGACAACGGTGTTCATGGTCCGCGGAAGCTACGACCAGAAGCCGACCAGGAAGTCGCTCATCGAGCTCTACGGGGGAACGATCTATCCGTCGCCCTCGGTGCACACGGAGTTCGGAAAGAAGTATCTGAAAGAGCACCCGGGCACCGTCGGATCGCTCGGAGTGGCGATTACCGAGGCCTGCGAAGTGGCATCGAAGGACCCCGGCACATGCTACTCCCTGGGAAGCGTGCTGAACCACGTCATGCTCCATCAGACGGTCATAGGGCTCGAGGCCATGGAGCAGATGAAGAAGGCGGAGATAGAGCCGGACATGATGATAGCCTGCGCCGGCGGCGGGTCTAACTTCGGAGGGTTCTGCTTCCCCATGATGGGGGAGAAGATCAAAGGCCGCACGGAATGCGAGTTCGTAGCCGCCGAGTCCAAGGCCGCACCCAGCATGACGGAGGGAGATTTCAGGTACGACCTCGGCGACACGGGAGGGTACACGCCTCTGCTGATGATGTACACCATGGGGCATGACTACGTCCCGTCGTCCGTGCACGCAGGCGGCCTGAGGTACCACGGCATGTCGCCCCTCGTATCGGCGGCCGTGAACCAGGGCATCGCAAGGGCGGTGGCCTACGACCAGCTGGAGACTTTCGAGGCGGGGGCGATGTTCGTCAAGACCGAGGGCATAGTGCCGGCACCTGAGTCCACGCACGCGATCAGGACGGCCATAGACGAGGCGGTCAGATGCCGCAGGACCGGAGAGGGGAAGACAATAGTGTTCTGCCTCTCGGGCCATGGCCTGCTCGACCTCAAGGGATATTCCGAATACCTGGACGGAAGCATGAGGTCTTCGGCCAATTGAACCGTTCCGAAACTTCTTCCGTCATTTTTCAGATATCAATAAATACGCCCGCTCGGTACAAACCGATATGCCGGGCGAACTGAAGGGAGACTCCGTCATAGTCTCCGACCAGAGGGAGGGCAGCCAGCTTTACAGCAAAGGCAACTACGGCTATCCGCTCAGCGGGGGCGGCCTGGAGCTCGACCTCACCGAGGCGGTCTACCTCGCGGAGAGCAACCGCCTCCTTGTGGAGAGCGAAGGCAGAAGGGTGGAGTTCGACGAGCTGTTCGCCCAGGCTTCGAGGCAGAACGAGGGTTTCGACGTGAAGTACCTCGTCTACAGGGACATGAGGTCCCGCGGCTTCGTAGTCAAGACCGAGACGGGCGGTTTCGACCTGTCGGTGTTCCCCCGCGGAAAGACTATGAGCAACTCCCGCCCGGAGTACATGGTCAGGGCGGTCTCCGAGCGCACCGTTCTGGACATCAGCGACTTTTCCGCCGAGATCTCCCACACCGAAATAAGAGGGCGCGAGCTTCTCTACGGGGTTGCGGACGAAGAGGGCGACGTGACCTACTACAAGATGTCCATGAGGGACCCCAGGGGCTCCGTTGCCGCCAGCAGTTCAGGGAGGCGGGTCGACGGGGTGCTGATCAGCGACCGGGTGTTCGTCTTCGACCCCGAGGACTACGGGAGTCTGAAAGAGGCCGGGTTCTTCGGAAAGGACATCGGCGGGGCGCTCCAGCTTTCGCTGATAGAAAGCTGCTTCCTCTCTGAAAAAGGGATTCTCAACGTTCTCGGGAATGACGGGAAGACCGTCGGCCACGGGGACCTGAAGAGGTTCGGTGCGGAGGCCCAGAGCGACTTCGACCTGCGCATGTCCGCCTACTACGACCTGAGGTCCCGCGGCCTGGTCGTGAAGACCGGCTTCAAATACGGCACCCATTTCAGAGTATACGAGGGGTCGCCCGACGACTGCCACGCACGTTATCTGGTCCACGCCGTCCCGGCGTCGGACACCGCGATGTGGCCTGAGATATCCAGGACCGTGAGGCTGTCGGGAGGGGTCAAGAAGGACATCCTCTTCTGCAGGATAAGCGGCGGTATAGAGTACCTCGAGTTCAAATGGTTCAGGCCATGATCATTCTATGTCTTCCGGCCTTCTCTTCTTCAAGAACCGGGAGTATACGAGCTTTGCCGTCTCGAGTTTCCATATCGAATGGAACTGCTTGATCCGGTCCTTCTCGGTGCACCTAATGAGGCCCATTACCTCGGGCAGGCTCACGGGCTCGATGACGCTTCCGTTGTCGTGGCCGGTGAACTCCCTGCAGGTCTTCTCCAGGGCCTTCCTGATCTCCAGATGTCCGTCCGGGTTCTGGGGCGGGGAATCGATGTCGTATCCGCCTTTGGAGAAATCGTCCGGAGTCATGCAGTGTACGAGGTCCCTCAGTCCGCTGAACCTTCCCGGGAACCTCTCCAGGTCCAGGTCCAGAAGTACCGCGGGGGTCCCCATCGAAAGGGACGGCAATGCGGCATGCATCCTCCTGGTCACCACGCAGTGGGCGGAACCGTACAGGTACAGGAACGACTTGGCGAAACGGTGCCTCACATCCATGTCGTAAGACTCCCAGAATTCGTGGGACAGCTCGAATATCGGCCTGTCGGTCATGGTCCTCATTGCCGCCACGGTCTTCTTCGGGACGTCGACGGCCAGGATGTAGTCCTGCCTCTCTATCGCCGGGTTCGGAAGCAGCGTCAGCGTGAGACAGCCCGAGAAGTAGGCCGGCACGCCGTTGTCCTGCATGTACTTCAGGGTGCTGTGGTCCCTGCATCCCACCGGTCCGTGCTCCAGGAGATATTCCTTCCCCCGCCTCATGAACCCCTCGCGCCATACCGGAGTGACGTGCATCGATACCAGCAGAGGGTCTATGCCCACCGAGGGAGGGAAATGCTTAGATGTGTCCATGTAGAACGCGTTCATTATCATCTTGGTCTTAGGGCCGTCGTACCGCCACATATTCTCGCGGTTGACGAATCTGTCCACCTTCGGCAGGAAGCGGGATGCCGCGACGCTCTGTATGTCGTCGCCTATGTTGTTGGTCGAATACCCTATCATAGAGTAGTCGCCGTCTGAGGAATCTTCCATTCTATGCCCTCAGAGCTGGATGACGATCCCGAGTTTTTCCGTCAGTTCCTTGTACCTGTTCCTGATGGTGACCTCGGTCACGCCGGCGACGTCCGCGACCTCGCGCTGGGTCCTGCGCTCGTTGCACAGGATGGACGATATGTATATGGCCGCGGCCGCGACGCCCGTGGGGCCCCGGCCGGACGTGAGCTCTTTCTCGGAGGCGTCCTTGAGTATTTCGGCCGCCTTGCTCTGGACCTCTCCGCTCAGTTTGAGCTCCGAGCAGAACCTCTGCACGTAGTCCTGGGGCTTGGTGGGCATCAGCTTGAGCTTGAGCTCGCGGGTCATGAACCTGTACGTGCGTCCGATCTCCTTCCTTCCGACGCGGCTTGCGCCTGCGACCTCGTCGAGGGTCCTCGGAACACCGCACTGCCTGCACGCCGCGTACAGCGAGGCCGCGACCACTCCTTCGATCGAACGGCCCCTGATCAGGTTCTTGTTGACGGCCTTCCTGTAGATCATCGCCGCGGTCTCGCGGACGTTGCGGGGGAGGCCCATCGCGGACGCCATCCTGTCAAGCTCCGACAACGCGAACGCCAGGTTCCTCTCGGTGGCGTTGGATACGCGTATCCTCCTCTGCCATTTCCTGAGCCTGTAGAGCTGGGCGCGGTTCCTGGTGGGTATGCTCTTGCCGTAGCTGTCCTTGTTCTTCCAGGAGATCTCGGTCGAGAGCCCCTTGTCGTGTATGGTGTATGTCATCGGGGCGCCGGTGCGTGCCCTCTTCTCGCCCTGCTCGACGTCGAAGGCCCTCCACTCAGGTCCCTGGTCGATGAACTGGTCGTCAAGGACCAGTCCGCAGTCCTCGCATATCAGCTCACCGCGCTCGTAATCCCTCACAAGGTGATGGCTGCCGCATTCCGGACAGACCTCAATCTCTTCAGTGCCTTCTTTTGACTTTGCCATTTTGTTTCACTCCTTGGGTGTATAGGTCCGCACCTGCCAGCTCCGAAGGTTCCACGCCCTCGAGCTCGACGGACACATAAGGTCCGTCCACCGGTCCGAACAAACGAACCACCTTACCGATCCTGCGTCTGCGGGAGTCGAAAACCGAATCTCCCGTTTCCGGAGACGCGGAGGCCAGAACCACCGCTTTGCCGTCAGAAGTGATTTCTGCAACAGTCCCCAAAAAATCCATGTATAATCTTCCCGTCTTGGCAGTCGGCTGTCAATTACCACACTCTATACCAGTTCTCTATTTAAACATTTGGGTTTTCTTTATTATCTTTAAGAGTTTTCGCCTATTTCCGCTCAAACTCATAGTATCTAAACAGAACACACGGACGGATGATTCATCCATGCAAAAAGACGTCCGAAAAGGTGTTCGACCCCGTCATCAGGCATCGTGCATTCTGCTGAAGTTACGTGAAAGGTTTAATAACAAATAGGGTGTATGCGTGCCCAATTGATGCGCCACTGGCGAATCTAGTAATCAATGGAGGTAACAAATGACTTGGGACTTAATGTCATTCCTGACGATAGTGGTGTTCGTATTCTCGATAGTACTTCTCATCGCAGGGATTTTCTCAGCCTACTTCGGCAGCGGTAAGAGCAGGACCTACGGCATGATCATGCTGGCGGTCGGAGCCGTCGTCCTCGCACTGTGGACGTACCTTGTCGGATACAGCGACATCACGCTGTTCAGCGATGTGGCGGCCTGGGACGTTATGTACAACACGCTCATATCTCTGATCGCTGTGCTGATCGGAGCTTTGGTCGCTGTCGGCATATTCCTTGTCGCGGTTCTCAAGAGCTGATCCCCGGTATTCCGGGGACCTCAAATCCTTTACCCGCCTTCTCGGTGGGTTTTTATTCTTTTATCATGTGACCGTGGTCATGCCAAAAGTATCCATCATCCTCGGGAGCAAAAGCGATCTCCCGGTGGCAGACAGGGCGATCAGCATCCTCGGGGAATTCTCCATCACTTTCGAAATAAGCGTGGCTTCGGCGCACAGGACCCCCAAGAGGGTCGAGGACCTGGTGAAGGGGTCGGATGCCAGCGTGTTCATAGCCATCGCCGGGCTGTCCGCCGCCCTTCCAGGGGTGGTCGCTTCGTTCACAACGAAGCCGGTGATCGGCGTGCCGGTCAGCGGAAAGCTCAACATGGATTCCCTGCTTTCCGTGGTGCAGATGCCCGCCGGGGTGCCCGTGGCGGCCGTGGGGCTCGACCGCGGCGATAACGCGGCCATTTTGGCCGCTGAGATGCTCGCTGTTTCCGATGAGAGGCTGGCCGCCGAGCTACTCCGTTACAGGGAACAGCAGGCCGAGAAGGTCGAAAAGGATTCTGAGGAGGTGCTCGCCGGTGTTTGATGCCGACAAGTTCATACAGGAGGCTATAGCCTCGGTGAAGGAGAAGACCCAGGGCAGAGCGATCATAGCCTGCTCCGGAGGGGTGGACAGCTCAGTATCCGCCGTCATAGCCGGAAGGGCCATGGGCGACAGGCTGCTCGCCGTGTTCGTGGACACGGGCCTAATGCGCAAAGGCGAGGCCGAGGAGGTGGAGGCGATGTTCAGCGACACAGGCATCAACTTCAAGTCCGTGGACGCATCGAAAGAGTATTTTGACGCCTTGAAAGGTATCACCGAACCGGAGCAGAAGAGGAAGGCCATCGGCGAGAAGTTCATCCGCATCTTCGAAAGGGAGGCGAAGGAGTTCGGTGCGAAGTACCTCGTGCAGGGCACGATAGCGCCGGACTGGATAGAGTCCGGTGACGGAGTGAGGGACACGATCAAGTCCCACCACAACGTGGGAGGGCTCCCTAAGGACATGGACATGACGCTCGTGGAGCCCCTCAGGGACCTCTACAAGGACGAGGTCAGGCAGGTCGCGAGAAAGCTCGGCATCAAGTCCTCGGAGAGGCAGCCGTTCCCCGGTCCGGGCCTCGCGGTCAGATGCCTCGCCGAGGTAACGCCGGAGAACATAGCCGTGGTCCGCGAGGCGTGCTTCATCGTGGAGGACGAGATAAGGAAGGCCGCCGAGGCGGGCAAGATGAAGGTCCCTTGGCAGTATTTTGCGGTGCTGCTTCCCGCCAGGTCGGTGGGGGTGCAGGGCGACAGGCGCGCATACGGTAGGACGATAGCAGTCCGCGCGGTGGAATCCATCGACGGCATGACGGCCGCCCACAGCGATATACCCCTCTCGGTTCTGAACTCGATATCCCAGCGCATAACCAGCAGGATGAAGGACGAGGTGAACCGTGTGGTGTACGACATCACCGACAAGCCTCCGGCGACCATCGAATGGGAGTGAAAGGGCATACAGGTAAACGGGAGCGTCCGGCCGTGCCTCCGGACGGTCGCTCCCGACGACGTGCGGGTAAGGATTTTTTATACGATACCTGCGGATGAGCATCCGTGAAGGTCTATATCATAGACAACGGAGGGCAGTGGACCCACCGGGAATGGCGCGTCCTCAGGGACATGGCGGACGCAAGGATAGTCAGGAACGACACTCCTCCGGAAGACATCGCCGACGCGGACGCGCTGGTGCTGTCGGGCGGCGCCCCCAGCGTCGCCAGCGACGCGGAGAGGATGGGACGGAACTCGGACTATCTTGAGATGGACGTCCCCATATTCGGGATATGTGCCGGGATGCAGTTCCTCTCCGAGCATTTCGGAGGGATGCTGGGGCCCGGAGAGGACCCCGAATACGGGGCGGTGGAGCTGACCGTAACGTCCCACGACGATATTTTCCGGGGCATCCCCTCCACGATCGAGGTGTGGGCGTCCCACAACGACGAGGTGAAGACGGTGCCGGAAGGTTTCGACGTCACCGCGTCGTCCGCGCGCTGCAGGGTCGAAGCCGTGAGGTGCAGGGACCGTCCGATATTCGGCGTCCAGTTCCATCCCGAGGTGGAGAACACCCAGTATGGTCCTGAAATGTTCCGTAATTTCCTCGGGATAGCTTCCCGTCACAGAAAAGGGTAATACGTTTATCTCGAGCCGGCCGCTAGCCCCTCGAGTTCGCTCGTGGCCTTCCAGATGAGGGTCCTTGCGTGAAGCGGGGTGTTGTTGTCGTTTGCCAGGTCGTCCAGTATCATCATCGCGCTGGTGGCGCGCACGTCCATGGCATCCTTTTCGTCCAGGAGCCTGGCCTTCGCATCCGAAGCGCCCCTCCTGATGTTCTTGGGAATGGAGTCATCGCCGGCCAAGAAGTCCAGCACGTCGGTTATGTTTTTTATCTTGCTAGCCATAATTACACCTCTGATATCAGAAGGATTCGAACTCTTCCTGGAGATCGATGACGACCTGCTCGAGGACCTCTTCAAAGCTGGGAGCCTTGTATTCCCTGAGCCCGCCGAGATCGCTCTGGATTCTGGCGACGAAATCGTTGTTCTCCTTGACGAACACTACGTTACACAGTTCTTCTTCCATGGGTCAATACCTCTGGATGAAACCCGAACATAGAACCACTATAAAGGCATGTCGGATACATAGCCGTTATCCTTCCGCGCCGCGGGAGACGGGGAAACAACCGAAATGTTTATAGTAGCAACCTATCTTTAAGGCTTATCTTCGGTCGTTATCTTCAGCGATAGCGAGCAAAGTATGCGCCGCCCCGCGTAGGGCGGAAGAAGGAAAGAACATGGCTGATAACACCGCCCCGTCGGACGAAGGACAGGAGACCAGACAGTCCGGGCTGGGTTTCGGCAGATACTCCAGGATAATGAAGATGGCCCGCACCCCCTCCAGGGACGAATACAGGAAGACTGTGTGGGTCACAGCTCTGGGAATAGTCCTTCTGGGGGCCGTCGGGTTCGCTATAATGTGGCTCATGACGTATCTTCCGGCATACTTCTGAAAATTAGGAGAATAACAATGTCAGATCAGTACTCAGGTCCATGCCTTTCCGGTGTTAGCGATGTCAAAAAGGCCCGTGCAGGCGAGACCGTAAGCTGGCAGTTTTCGCTGTCCGGCGACGCGGCGGAGGCCAAGCTAACCTTTTCCGAGGTCGCGGGCCCGGACGCCGAGACGGCGCCCGACTGGATACTCACTGTCACCGACGCCACGGGCGCGGAGCTGTGGAGCAGCTACCGCAGCAGGAACGACATTGCGGTCGAGGTGCCCGGCAAGAGGGACAAGGAGCTTGTCCTCCATGCGGAATGCCCCAAAGGGGCCAGGTACGGCGACGAGGTCGCTATCACAGTCAAAGCCGAATGCGGAGGGGCGAGGGACTCGATGGAGTTCAACGCCTCTGCGATCCAGTCGGTTATGATACTCAAGACACAGATGGACCAGGAGAGGTCGGCCGCAGACAGCCTGGCGGCCAAGGCGAACCTGGGCGAGAAGGACATATACGCAATTCTGAGCCCGGCCGGTCTCAGGGGATACGTGTTCGTGGAAGGCATGAACACAGACCGTCTCCGCGAGAAGATCAGGGATATCAGGAAGGCGTACTCGTTCATTCCCGGAGAGACATCTTTGGATGAGATCAATCACTACCTCACGCCCGTGTCGGCGGTCGTCGGCATCACCGAAGGCGACATCGTCGAACTGGTGAACGGACCGTTCAAGGGCGAGAAGGCAAGGGTTCAGCACATAGATGAAGGTAAAGAAGAGATCACCGTCGAGCTGATCGAGGCCATGGTCCCGATCCCCGTGACGGTGAAAGGCGACAGCGTTAGAGTCATAGACAAGGAGAGATGAACAATGGTAGATACTGTTGAGGCATTGATTGACGGGGGCAGGGCCTCCGCAGGACCTCCTCTCGGCCCCGCACTGGGGCCGAAAGGGGTCAACATCGGCCAGGTTATCGCAAAGATCAACGAGAAAACGAAAGCCTTCTCGGGAATGAAAGTCCCCGTGAAGATACTGATCAACGACGATAAGTCGTTCGACATAAAGGTAGGGACCCCACCGATGTCCGCGCTCATAAAGTCTGAGCTGGGCGTCGCCAGCGGGGCGCACAACGCCAGGACCGAGAAGGTGGGCAACCTCACCCTCGACCAGGCGAAGAAGATCGCCGACATGAAGCACGACGACCTTCTCGGCGCGGACCACAAGGCCCGCGTGATGGAGGTCGCAGGGAACTGCATCTCCGTCGGCGTAACCATCGACGGAAAGGACGGAAAGACGTTCCAGAAGGACGTCAAGGCCGGCCTTTACGACGACAAGTTCTGAAAACCATTGAAGGGGGCACTGCCCCCTTCTTATACGCACCGGCGAGGGCGGAGCCATGCTCGTACACAAATACATGATGAAGGTCGTTTCCAACGTCGTTTCCGCCGTCGCATCCTTCCTTTCCCTGATGTTCATGACCCGCTACGTGGGCCTGGAATACGGGTCCATGATGTGGGGCTGGGCGTTCGTGGCCATGTTCAACGCCGTGGTCGGCCTCGGTTTCGAGACCGCGCACATACGTTTCATAGCATCGGGCAGGAACCAGGACAAGTGCTTCTCCACATATCTGGCCATCCGGATCTCGCTGACGTCGCTGATGGTCGTTCTGACCATAGTATCCCTTGCCGTGGGAATATACGACGGGACGATAGACAGGGGTCTGGCCACCGTCGTTCTGATATTCGTCGCATATTACGCCATCTGGGACATACAGAACGCCCTTACCGCCACGTTCGACGGGCGCCTGGAAAGCGGTAAAAGCTCGATAGTCAACATGGCCGACGCGATAATCAGGTCCGCGATACTGATATCGCTGGCGCTCATGCAGGTGTCGGCGGCCGTCCTGAGCTCCGCTTACATGATCGGGATAGTGGCCTCGGCGTCTGTGGCGCTGGTCCTCGCCCGGAATCTGAAGATACGTCTGGTCCGCCCCACGATGTTCCGCGAATACCTGAGCTTCGCCGCGCCCCTGATAATATCCTCTCTGTTCCTGACTGTGCTCGATTTCGTGGACAAGGTCATGATCGGGCTGTCGGGAAGCACTCTCGAAGTGGGCTATTACACCGCGGCGATGGGAGTGGCCTTCGTCTTCATCTCTCTGGGCGGCTCTCTGAACAACGTCATCCTTCCGCAGCTCTCCAAACCCGAAACGGTCAGGACGCCTTCGAAGATGGAGGGCCTGATATGGATGTCCCAGAAGTATCTCATGATGTTCCTCTTCCCGGTCATGGTGGTCCTGATGGTATTCGGAGAGGAGATCGGCGGCGTCCTGTTCGGTGCGGGATACTCCAAGGCCGGGACCATACTTTCGATACTGTCGGTCACGATGACCCTGAGGGTCCTGGCCGGGACCCTGACCCAGGTGCTTTATGCTTCCAACAGGGCCGCGCTATACACCAAGGCCTCCATTGTGTACGCCGCGGTGGTCGCGTCCATGTTCGTGCTCTTGATCCCGAACACGGGCATACTGCCCTGGGACGGCCTGTACGGAGTGGGTGCCGCCATTTCCCTGGCCATCGGATACGTCGTGCTGACGGTAGTCCTCTTGTACTACGTCAGACGCGCCACCGGTATAAGGCCTTACAAGAACATATGGAAGCACCTTCTCTCCCTGGCCGTGACGGCGGCGGCCCTTGTGGCCGTGGACACGGCCTTCGAAATAACAGGATTGTTGGAGGTGGCCTCCGTGTCGTTGCTGGGCCTGCTGGTCTACGCGGCGTGCCTGACGGCCCTGCGGGAGCTGCTGCGTTCCGACATAAGCTTCTTCATGAACGCCATCAATCTCAAGCAGATCAAGGACAGTTTGGACGACGAACTGCGCTGACATCAAGAAAACTTATATACAGGTCATAGATTAGCCAAACTGCTTGTAGGAGGGTACCAGCCCGCTATTACTACAAGGAGGAATTGTATTGGCAGAAAAACCAACCGTAACAGCTGTGCAGAAGGCACTCGAGAGTGCAAAGAAGCGCAATTTTGTCGAAACGGTTGAGTTGGCCATCAATCTCAGAGATGTTGACCTTTCTATCCCGAAGAACCGTATCCAGGAGGACATCGTCCTTCCGGCCGGCCGCGGGAAGATCCTCAAGATCTGTGTTATTGGTGGCGGCGAACTAGCCTTGAAAGCCAAAGACGTTGCCGATCTTGTGATCAGCCCCGACGAACTCGGAGCCCTCGCAGACGACAAGAAGCAGGCCAAGAAGGTCGCGAACAGTATCGATTACTTCATCGCCGAAGCGCCGTTGATGGCGGTCGTCGGTAAGAGATTGGGTACCGTTCTCGGCCCGCGCGGAAAGATGCCGAAGCCCATCGCGCCGGGTGCAGACCCGACCGTGATGATCGACCAGCTCCGCAGGACTGCGACCATCAGAACGAAAGACAGAAAGACCTTCCACGTACCCGTCGGAACGGTCGATATGAAGGCTCAGGACATCGCCGATAACATCGACGTCATCCTGGGACGCGTCGAGGGCCGCCTTGAGAAAGGTAAGCACAACATCGCATCCGCCTACGTAAAGACCTCGATGGGACCGTCGGAGAAGGTGATGTGAGGAGGTCTAAGATGGCACACGTCGCAGCATGGAAGAAGGATCTGGTGAACAAGCTCGTGGAAGGAATGCTCGAGTACCCTGTCGTCGCGGTTGTCGACGTGCACGGTATCGCCGGGCAGCAGATCCAGGGCATGAGGGCCCAGCTCAGGGGTCACGCGTACCTCAAGATGACCAAGAACAAGCTTATATTCCTGGCCATCCAAGAGGCGGCGAAGAAGAAGCCCGGGCTGGAGGGACTTTTGGACGCGGTCCACGGTCAGTGCGCTCTTATAGCCACCGACAAGGACCCCTTCAAGCTCTTCAAACAGCTTGATGCGACCATGACCGCAGCCCCCGCGAAAGCGGGTCAGGATGCACCGATCGACATAGTGGTCCCGAAAGGGCCCACTCCGTTCGGCCCCGGTCCGATCATCGGAGAACTTCAGAAGATAGGCCTTCCCGCATCCATCGACGCGGGAAAAATAGTGATCAAGAAGGAAACGACCCTTGTTAAGAAAGGAGAGCCGATCTCCGCACCGGTCGCAACCATGCTACCCAAGCTGGGAATACTTCCGATGATCGTAGGAATGGACCTCAGGGCCGCCTACGAGGACGGGATCATATACCACAGGGACGTACTGGCTATTCCTGACGGATACTATAACGGAATGTTCGCCGCGGCAATCTACAACGCACGCGCACTTGCAATCGACATCGCCTACGTCACAGACCAGACGATCGGAGCGCTTGTCGCGAAGGCGTACAGGGAGGCGATGGCCCTCTCGGTAGAAGCCGCAATCCCAACCAAAGACAGCATCGGAGCGCTCATGGCCAGGGCAGACAGGCAAATGCTTGCCATTGCCTCGGCAGCAGGATACCAGGACGAACGCATCACCGCAAGGTTGAACGCGGCGGCCGCAGCGGTACCGACTGCAACAGCAGAGCCCATTAATACCGATGAGAAAGGGGACGAGAACAGCGAAGAGATCAGCGAACAGGAGGCCGAGGATAACGCGGCTTCCGGAATGTTCAGCTTGTTCGGCTAAATTAAGGAGATGAAAAATATGGAGTATATCTACAGCGCAATGGTGCTCTACTCTGCAGGCAAAGACATTACCGAAGACGCGGTCTCCGGTATCCTCAGCGCCGCAGGTGTCGAGGCGAATGCAGCCAAGATCAAGGCTCTGATCGCTTCTCTCGATGGGGTCGATATAAAGGAGGCAATCGCTAACGCCTCCGTAGCAGCAGCCGCACCCGCGGCCGCCGCCGCCCCCGCCGCCGCTTCCAACGAACCTGCAAAGGAGAAGGAAGAAGAGGAAGAGGAAGCAGTCAGCGAGGAAGAGGCTGCAGCCGGTCTCAGCGCCCTTTTCGGATGAATACGGGCACGGAGGACTGACAACACAAACCTTTTACATCTAATTTCTTTATTTTCATATATGGGGTCTGAAGTTCCGATGGAATCTACCGAAAGAGTTACCGTAAGGCTCAGTTCGGACACCTTGGCCGTTTTGAGGACACTGGTCGACAGCGGCGAGTATCAGAATCTTTCAGACATACTGCGCGAAGCCATCGAAGATTTCATATCGAT
>DAMX01000018.1:52970-53144 GCA_002497195.1 Methanomassiliicoccaceae archaeon UBA354
GACGTTCCGATGGAATCCACAGAGAGAGTGACCGTGAGGCTCAGTTCAGACAAACTTGCCGTTCTGAGGACGCTTATCGACAGCGGCGAGTATCAGAACCTTTCCGACATCTTGCGCGAGGCCGTCGACGAGTTCGTCGCCCTCAGGTTCGCGCCCGACAACATATCGAAGATC
>DAMX01000018.1:53195-61622 GCA_002497195.1 Methanomassiliicoccaceae archaeon UBA354
AACGCCGTCACCGAGTACATCCGGTCTAAGATGCGTCCGGAGGACAGGGGTTGAAGACTCTCGCGGTGGGATGCGGCGGCGCCGGAAGCAACATCGTCCGCGGCATAGATCCAGAATTCATACGAACAGCGTTCATCAATACGGATTCCGAAAGCGACATCCCGATGGTGCCGGACAATATCAGGGGCTGTAAAGGCGACAGCTCCGTCGGCAGGGCGCTGGCCGAAGACTATTCGGAAAGTATCGACCGGCTAGTGTCCGGATACGGGAACGTGATAATCGTCGCGGGGCTCGGAGGAGGGACAGGAACCGGCATGGCTCCGTTGCTGGCACATCGCGCGCGGGCCGCCGGCTCCCGCACCGTTTCTGTGATATGCGTCCCGATGGAGTTCGAAGGACGCGACAAGAAGGCTTACGATTCGATGAGGGAACTCATAGGATGCACCGACAGGACGGTACAGATCGACCTGGACATGGCCGCCGCAGGCAGCCCGTCGTCCTCGTTCGAAGAGGTGATCGCATCCGCCGACCGAACCGCAAGGGATGCCATATGCCGCATCGCGGAGATGATGGACGGTCCGTTTTTCAGCACATTCGTCGAGAAAGCGTACACTTTGACGGCGGTCAGTGACGGAAAGCCGGAGGAAAAGGTCCCGGAGGCGATGAAAAACCCGCTTTTCAGATCGGACCCCGCTTACGGCAAGGCCGTGATACACGCGGACAGGGAGACATACCGCTTCAGAAAGACGATATCGGACGAGGTGTGCTCGATAACCGGAATAATCCCGGAAATAATAGAAAGCGGACGCGCTGGCACTATGGTATTTATTCCCGTTCCCTACCGGCCCTGAGACCTTTGACGGCATCTCCGAAAACACCCATTATCGTGTTGTATTCGTATTTTGTGGGGATGGAGCGCCCCATCATCTTCCTGAACATCAGCGATGTGCGTTCCCTCCTGACCTCGGGATAGTCCACCGCGTCCAACAGGTCGTCGAAGAATCCGAACATCAGCTCTTTCTCGCGGATGTCGGCGGGCTCGGGGCTGGGAGTGATATGGATCTTTCCGAAAAGCTCGTACATCAAAATCCCCCCGGCATGTGAAAGGTTGAGGGTCGGATATGTTTCGCTGGATGGGATGTTGACGAAGACGTCGCAGCGGTCCAGCTCTTCCTGGTATAGTCCTATGTCCTCTCTCCCGAGCACCAAAGCGATCTTTTCACCGTATTCCCTTACGCTTTCAGCGAATTTTTCCGGCGAAATGGGAATGCGGCCATAGTTCGTCGGGCCCTTGGTTATCGTTCCGCTTGTGCCAGCTACCAAAAAACATCCGTCGACCGCGTCTTCGAGGTTACGGAAGATCCTGGCTTTGGCGAGGATATGGGATCCGTGCTTCGCCCGCCTGTAGGCTTCGTCGCCGATCTCGCAGGGGTTCACAAGGCAGAGGTCGTCGAAATCGAAGTTCGCCATCAATCTGGCTATTGCACCTACGTTACCCTCGAATTTCGGTCCCACAAGCACGATGCGTACGTCAGGCATACACTTCGGGGTAATAACAGAAAATACTTAACGATAGTCCTTAAATCAATGATTGCGGTTGTTCGTCCATGACGGTTCCGAAAGACCATCCCAGATACAGGTCGCTGGTGACCCGCGAGAAACTGGCGGACATGGTCGGGCGCGGCATCGTGAGCCCCACCGGCCTGATATCGCATGGAAGGGGCGAGGCCTTCGATTATCTGATGGGCGAAAGATCGATCGTGCCAGCGCTCTGGTCCGAGAAGGCGGCGGCGGCTTTTCTGCTGAATGCTTCGAGGCCCGTGGTATGCGTGAACGGTAACGCGGCCGCCCTCGGGGCGAAGGAGCTCATCGAGGTTGCCGAGGAAGTTAACGCCAGGATAGAGGTGAACATATTCCACCGGACCGAGGAGAGGATGAACCTCATCATAGATCATATGGAATCAGAAGGCGCCACGGAAGTGTTGGGGCGCGGACCGGACGCCAGGATACCCGGCCTCACTTCCGACCGTGCGCTTTGCACAAAGGAAGGAATATTCGACAGCGACGTCATACTGGTTCCCATAGAGGACGGCGACCGGGCGGAAGCGCTGGTGGCCATGGGCAAGACCGTCATATCTATAGATTTGAACCCGCTGTCTCGGACGTCGAGGATGGCTACGGTCTCCATCTCTGACGAGATGAACAGGGCCCTGGCAAACATCAAAGGGTTCGCGAGAGAACTGAAGGGTCAAAAGACCCAGATAACAGAAATAATAAAAGATTACGATAACCGCGCAGTACGTAGGGACACGGTAATGTCAATATGTAAGGCGCTGATGGCAGAATTCGAGGAGGATGAAGAAAATGGACGAACTTAAACAAGGTGTACTGAAACTCCACTGGGCAGAGGGCCACATGCCGGTCATGAAGGCGCTGAGGAAGCGCTTCGTAGACGAACAGCCACTGAAAGGCCTGAAGATCGGGATGGCCCTCCACACCGAAGCGAAGACAGGAATACTGGCAATATCGCTGGCAGAGGCAGGGGCGGACATCAGGCTGGCCAGCTGCAACCCCCTCTCCACCGACGACTCGGTGGCGCTGGCTCTGAAAGAGGAGTACGGCCTTAACGTATACGCGAGGAAAGGAGAGACGAATTCCGAATACTGCACGAACCTCAACAGCGTTCTGAACATGGCGCCCGATTACATCATCGATGACGGCGCGGACCTGATCGCCATGCTGCACACCAACCGCAGGGACGTCCTCAAGAACGTCAAGGGAGCCAACGAGGAGACGACCACGGGCGTGCTCCGCACGAGGTCCATGGAGAAGGAAGGCAAGCTCGAGTTCCCAGTGATGGCGGTCAACGACGCCAAGATGAAGTTCCTGTTCGACAACCGTTACGGCACGGGGCAGTCGGCCTTCGAGGGATGGATGGTCGCCACCAACCTCATAGTGGCAGGCAAGAACCTCGTGGTAGCAGGTTACGGCTGGTGCGGCAAGGGCGTCGCAATGAGGGCCAAAGGGCTCGGGGCGATCGTAACGGTCACCGAGGTCGACCCCATAAAGGCGATCGAAGCAAAGATGGACGGATTCGAGGTCAAGAGGATGGTCGACGCCGTAAAGACCGCGGACATAGTCATGACGGTCACCGGATGCAACGACATACTGACCGAGAAAGACTTCAAAGTGATGAAAGACGGCTGCGTAATGGGCAACGTGGGTCATTTCGACAACGAGATCAACAAGGCCGACCTGGAAAAGATGGCGGTCTCAAAGGAGAGGGTCAGGGAGCATATCGAAGAGTACGTCATGGCGGACGGCCGCCGTCTGTACCTGATATCCGAAGGAAGGCTCATGAACCTGGCCGCCGGACAGGGCCACCCCGCGGAGATCATGGACATGAGCTTCGCCGTGCAGGCGCTCAGCATCGAGCACCTGGTCGAGAACCATGGGATGATGGACGGCCGCGTGTACTCCGTGCCCTATAAGATCGACAGGATCATCGCGGAGACGAAGCTAAAATCCATGGGAGTGAAGATAGACAAGCTCACCGACGACCAGATATCGTATCTGGGCGGATGGGAGGCAGGCACGCAATGAAACCGTTCCTCACCGTCTACGGCCACGTCACGGTGGACAGCATAATGACGGTGGAGGACTTCCCTAAGCTGAACACCACCGTCGACATAACGTCCAAGAAGACGTTCCTGGGCGGCACCGGGACGAACATAGCCGTAACGGCGGCGAAGCTGGGCGTGCCCACGGCGCTGTGCGCACTGGTCGGCAGGGACCTGCCGGCCGAGTACCGTAAATTCATCGAGGACTCGGGGGTCATAATGGACGAGTTCATCACCGTCGAGGGATGGGAGACGTCCACGGCCATAGTGGTCAACGACTCCAACCTGGACCAGAAGGTCCTGTTCTTCCAGGGCCCCCAGGGCTACGCCGCCCAGATAGGCGTCAGGATGACGAAGATGGCGTCCCATTCGAAATATGTGCATTTCTGCACCGGGGAGCCCAAATATTATATTTCGATAATGAAGGCGATCCACAACCCGGGGATGAAGATCGCCATCGATCCGGCCCAGGAGGTCCACCGCCTCTGGAATTCGGTCAACCTTCCGGAGGCCATCAACTATGCGGACTATATGTTCTGCAACAGGTACGAGGCGGACTCCGTGATAAAGCATCTCGGCATCCCCTCGATAGGCGATACGGGAAAAGAGCTGACCGTATGCACGAAGGGAAGGGAGGGCAGCACCGCTTACTACGAGGGCAAGGAATTCAGCGTGCCTCTGGTCAAGGGCGGCAAGGAGGCGGACGCCACCGGCGCGGGGGACTCGTACAGAGCGGGATTCTACGCCGGGCTGTACCGCGGGATGAGCATCAGGGATTCCCTGATAATGGGCTCGTCGGTAGCTTCGTTCACAGTCGAGAAGAAAGGCGCCATGTCAAATATACCTACATGGGAGCAGGCGATGGAGAGAGCGAAGGACTACCTTCTGAAGGTCTGAGATGATAATAGCGATAACGGGCACGCCCGGTACAGGAAAATCAGAGCTCGGAAAAGAGCTGGCACGTCGCAATCTAAATGTAATTTTTCTGACCGACTTCATAAAGGAGAACGGTCTGCTCGGAGAATACGACGGGGAGATGGGCTCATACAATGTCGAAACGGAAGAACTGGACGAGGCTTTGGCCGAATACGGCAGTTCGTCGGAGACGTACTACGTGGAAGGACATCTTTCCCACTTCCTCACATGTTCAGTGATAATAGTCATAAGATGCAGCCCGGAAGTGCTGGCGGGAAGACTTGAAGCAAGAGGTTACAGCCAAGAGAAAGTAAAGGAGAACGTCCAGGCCGAGATCCTCGACGTCATACTTTGCGAAGCGGACTCTGCGGACATACCCGTTTATGAACTAGACAGCACTTCATATACGGTAGGCGAGCTTTCGGACTCCGTTCTGGAGATCGCGGACGGGAAGGTCGAAAAGTACCTTCCGGGCAATACGGATTGGACAGGAGACATTGACAGATGGTTCTAGACGGACAGAGGGACAAGGTCGATTTCGCACTGACACCGGTCGCGAGAAGGCTGATAAAGGTCAACCCGAACTACATTTCGTGGGCCGGGCTCATTCTGGCGCTTGCGGCCGGAATAATGCTTTATTACAGCTGGAACTATGAATATCTGCTTCTTGTCGGAGCCCTGGTCGTAATAGTCTCCGGATACTTCGACGCGCTGGACGGGAAGGTTGCGAAACTTGCCGGCAAGGCCTCCAGGCGCGGAGACTACCTCGACCATGTCTTCGACCGCTATGCCGACGTGCTCATGATAGGCGGTGTGGCCGTGAGCGGATGGTGCAATCCTTATCTGGGGATGCTGGCGCTCGTGGGGGTCCTTCTGACCTCGTACATGGGGACCCAGGCCCAGGCGATAGGCGCACCCCGCCTGTACTCCGGACTGCTGGGACGTGCGGACCGGGTCGTGCTTTCCACGCTTTTCCCCATAATACAGTTCGTGATGCTTTGGGCAGGTTACGGTACGATCGAGGTCGGAACCTTCTCCATAACATGGATGGAGATAATGATACTCTACTTCGCGGTCTTGGGCAATGCAACGGCCATACAGAGGGCGGTCATAACCTGGAGGGCCATAACCAAAGAGGACAGGAAGAACTGATCCCGGCCCTTTAATCACTGTTTACGTCCGGTCCCGGATTTTACCCGGTAGTAAGTGAGCGGATGGTTCATGTGCTCGCTCCTGCAAAGGTTGTCCTCGTTGAAGCATACGCCGTTGGTCTTCATAGTGGAACATTCCGGGGGGGTATACCCTTCGGTCCCGGACAGCTCGCCCGTGATGTGTTTTATCTGGTACGCCGACTTGGACTCGTCGAAATCCGGGGACTGGGCGAACAGGGCCAAGATCTGCGTCGAATCCATTCCCAGGGCGTGGAGGAACGACACGAGGGCGAACCTGGCGCTGTGCGGGAGGTTCATCCCGTTATGGGCCTGTGCGAGTATGGCCCTCATGCACGGGGGCATATGTTCCAGGTCTATCGGTCCGCCGCCGGTGGGGCTGTACCTGCTCTTCGTTTCCGATAAGATGACGGATATGTGGTCGATGTCCGCCCTCATGTGCGGGACGAACGATCCGGGGACGGCCAGAGGGAGCTCGGCCTCGATCTTGTCCTGCAGCGCGTTCTGGAGGACGCGGTCGAATTTCTCCTGGGCCAATACGACGTATCCGTCATGGACCTCGGTGTTGATGAGCTTCCATTCGGGACTTTTTATTCTGGTGGAGAACCGCAGATAGTCGCCGAAGTGCATCCTCAGGCCGTTCCCGTCCGCCGAAGCGTTGACGCCCAGTTCGTTGGCGACGGACGCAACCGTCGGGCCCTCGTCGGAACCCAGCAGCTTGTTCATCCTCACGGATTCGGCAAGGGCGTAACGCTTTGTTAAAAATCGATCGTTGATGCATGAGACTATCATCCTGGCGTAAGGATAGGACATTACCTCCATCAGACGGTCGAAGTCCGTCATAAGCGGCCTGTAGGAGACCTCGCTTCTTTCCAGCGCGTCGAGAACGCGCTCGAGGCCTCTCGACCTGGCCTGGGAATACGACTCGGAGGACACAAGCGATTCGATATCTGCACCGTTATCTCCGGCCAGGCGGGCCGAGTCTTTGAGGAAGGGGTATCTGGCGGCGCGTACGGTGTCCACGTCAGACTATACGGGTCTGCTGATTTACATCTTTCCAATGACGGCTCAATACGGCAAATGTATTCCGATCCGGAGAAAAGCCACAGTGTCATCGATGATATCGATCGGGTTTGAAACACCGATGATGCTCGGCCCCGATCTTAAGTCAATTCGTCCGGCAAATCGTCCCGACATAGCATGAAGATATTTTCGATATCTCTGATAATTGCAAAAAGTACAATAGATAATTTAAAACAACGTATATGTTAATTAAAGTCTAATAATCAATATAACATAACCTTTATGTTATGTTTATAAAAACGATTATCTACTATTACGTACTAAGTATATCCGATGCTGTCGGAGATATACGGGCTTTCGGACACCGAGATACTGAGGAAAATAGGTCGCTACCTGCGCAGGGAAAGACTGAACAAGAACATCACCCAAGAAGAGCTTCAGAACTTAACGGGAGTCCACAAGAAGACAATAAGCGATGCAGAGAACGGAAAAAATATCACGCTTCTCAATATGATATCGATAATGAGGGGCCTCAAACTCCTCAACCGTATAGATTTCATGATGGAGGATGAACAGATAAGTCCCGTAATGCTCGCAAAGCTTAAGGGCAAGGTTCCAGAACGAGCCACCGGAAGAAGAAGAGGCGAGAAGGGATGAGGCGGCATGTGACCACAGAGGTCAGGCTGTGGGGCGAGACCGTAGGGTTCGCGGCGTGGGACGACAGGAGGCAGTGCGCCTCGTTCCAATATCTCCCGTCGTTCATCGGAGGAGATTACGACACGTCGCCGGTGGTCATGCCCAGGTCTTCCGAGATCTACACGTTCGATTCGCTTAACCGCGAGACGTTCCAGGGCCTGCCCGGCATGCTGGCCGACTCGCTTCCCGACAGCTACGGAAGTTCGCTGATCAACCTCTGGATGCGCCGGAACGGCATAAGGCAGGAGGACTTCACGCCCCTCGACAGGCTCTGCTACGTGGGGAGCAGAGGAATGGGGGCCCTCGAATATGAGCCGATGATCGGGACCGGAGGCAAAGATGAGATAGTGGACGTCGATCTGCTTTCCGATCTGGCTGCGGAGGCGCTCGATGATAGGAAGAGATTCTCTGCGGACCTCTCTGATGAAGGCCTGCAGGAACTCATAAGAATAGGGACCTCGGCCGGCGGCGCCAGGGCGAAAGCCATCATAGGGCTCGATGAGTCCACCATGGAGGTCAGGTCCGGCCAGGCAGGTCTGCCTGCCGGCTACACGCATTGGATGATAAAGTTCGATACGGAGTCCGGCGGCGCAAGAAAAGGATACGGCAGGATAGAGCACGCGTATTACAGAATGGCGAAGGACTGCGGTATCGAGATGTCGGAGTGCCGTCTTATTGAAACAGGAGAAAAAGCTCATTTTCTTACGAAACGTTTCGACCGCATGGGGGACGAGAAGGTGCATATGCAGACGCTGTGCGCCCTTGCCCATTATGATTTCAAAATACCGGGAAGATATGGTTACGAGAACGTTTTCAGTATAATGCGGAAGATCGATGCACCCTATGCCGACACGGAGCAGCTGTTCAGGAGGATGGTTTTCAACGTGGTCATGAGGAACAATGACGATCATACCAAGAACATATCGTTCCTGATGGGCAAAGACGGAAAATGGAGGCTCGCGCCCGCCTACGACCTGACGTACGCGTTCGACATCGACAACTAT
>DAMX01000018.1:61801-62385 GCA_002497195.1 Methanomassiliicoccaceae archaeon UBA354
ACATCGACAACTATTGGTTGCGGAGACACCAAATGTCCGTTAACGGTAAGCTTGAGCATATTGCAAGACAGGACATGATGGACGTCGCCCGCGAGATGAACATCCGAGACGCCGCAGACATCATCGAACTCACTCTTTCGACAGCCTCGGAATGGGATGAATATGCAAAGTGGTCCGGGGTCCCGGAAGCCACCATGAGGCATATAGGCGGGCATATCATACCCTGATTACGATGACATCCGAGTCCATAGGCATACGCTTTGCGGCTTTCAGCGGGATCGTACGCCATTCTCCGGGAATCCGGCCGAAGGGACTCATCCCGAAAGCGGGCTCGGGACCACTCGGATGCTCGAAGGCCTCGGCGATCCCATTAAGGACCTCGCCGAGCGCGGTCCCTTCGGATCTCGGAGCGGGATGTTTTTTCTCTTTCTTCGAAAAACCATCATGACTGGTTATTTATAAATAAGATTAATGGATTCTCTAGCCTACAATTCGCATAAATTCTACGATTTTCGTAATAAAAACGTCGATGAGGAAGGATAATGTCAGACAAGAAGGAACTAAGCGTTGAAGAGAAGCTTGCG
>DAMX01000041.1:0-3536 GCA_002497195.1 Methanomassiliicoccaceae archaeon UBA354
CAGGGACGTGGGCGATCCTCCGGAGATGGCTTCGGATTATGAAAAACAGGGCGCCGACGAGGTCGCCTTCCTGGACATCGCCGCATCCCTTGAATCCAGGTCCACGATGCTGGACGTCGTTTCGAAGACGGCAAAGAATCTGTTCATACCTCTGTGTGTCGGAGGGGGTATAAAAAATGCGGATGACATGAGGATGGCCTTAAACGCCGGTGCAGACAAGGTTTCGGTAAACTCGGCCGCCATATCGAATCCGGACATGATATCGGAATGCGCCGAAAGGTTCGGAAAGCAGTGCGTGGTGATAGCCGTGGACGCCAAAAAGATAGACGGAAGATGGGAGGTCTTCACACACGGCGGTACCCGGCCGACGGGACTGGATGCAGTGGAATGGTCCTGCAGGGCGGCCGACCTGGGGGCCGGAGAGATCCTGCTCACTTCCATGGACGCAGACGGTGCCAAGACCGGATATGATGTTCCGTTGACCGCCGCGGTTGCGGAGGCAGTTTCGGTTCCGGTCATAGCGTCGGGCGGTTGCGGTTCGATGGAACACATCTACGAAGTTCTTACCGAGACGGGCGCAGCGGCCGCACTGGCCGCATCGGTATTCCACTACAGGGAGTTCACTGTCTCAGAGGTTAAGGAGTATCTCAGAGACAGGGGGGTCGCCGTAAGATGAAGGCGTTGAAATACGACTCCGACGGACTGATACCGGTGGTGGTGCAGGACAGGACGACCAACGAGGTCCTGATGGTCGCATGGGCCAACGAGGAGGCCGTGGGACTCATGGAGAGCACGGGCTATACCCACTTCTGGTCCAGGAGCAGGCAGAAGCTCTGGAAGAAGGGAGAGGAGTCCGGAAACGTTCAGAAGATCGTATCGATACAGACGGACTGCGACGCGGATACCCTTCTTGTAAGAGTGGAACAGACAGGGGTGGCCTGCCATCTCGGCAGACCTTCTTGCTTCGACGAGGTCCTCTACGGCACAACCGATGGGACGATGGCCGTAATACCGGACCTTGCCAGGGTAATAAGGGACAGAAGGGAGAACCCTTCCGATGAAAGCTACACCTGCAAGCTCATGAATAACGAGACCCAGATGTGCAAAAAGGTTGTCGAGGAGGCGGCAGAGTTCGTGCTCAGTGTTAAAGATAAGGACATCGATTCCGCTTCCACGGAGCTTGCCGACCTCATATACCATATAATGGTCGTGGTAGAGGCAAAAGGACTTCCGGTCGAGAAGACCTACGAAGAGCTCTCGGAGAGGAGACAATGAGAGTAGACCTTCACAGCCATACGGTTTTCAGCGACGGGGAGCTGATCCCCGCAGAGCTTGTAAGGAGGGCCATGTTCCTTGGTCACGACGCCATAGCCATCACCGACCATGTGGATATGACCAACCTTGAATACGTAGTAACAAACCTGGTGAAAGCCACGGAACTCAGCGACGATTACATCAAAGTTATACCGGGCGTGGAGATAACCCACGTACCCCCTTCTAAAATAGCCAGGATAGCCACGGAGGCCAGGAAGCTCGGGGCGGAGTGGATCGTGGTACACGGCGAGACCGTGGCAGAGCCGGTTGCCGAGGGCACGAACCTGGCGGCCGCGGAGAACCCTGACATAGATATACTGGCTCATCCCGGGCTGATAACCGAGGAAGAGGCGCAGGCTGCGGCCGACAACGACGTCATAATCGAGATCACGGGCCGTATGTGGCACAACATAACCAACGGGCATGTCGCGTGCATGGCCAGAAGGGTCGGGGCCAAGATGGTTATCGATTCCGACGCCCATGCGCCGGAGAACCTGATGACGGAAGAGATGGCGATGAAGGTCGCTCTCGGGGCCGGACTTACAAAGGAAGAGGCCCACAAGGCCATACGCGTAACCCCCTACGAGGCCATCAGGAACCTTTGATGCCCGAGGGACTACTTAGCCGATTACAGTGGCCGATACTGCGTTGATTTATACTTTAATTCCAATATACCAGCATGCCTAAAATTGCGATCATCGGCGGAACAGGGATCTACAGCAAAGATACTTTCAAAGTGGAGTCTAAAGTGTGCCCCGACACCCCATACGGAAAACCTTCGGACGACATACTCATTGGAAAAATGAACGGCGTGGACGTCGCTTTCCTGTACCGTCACGCAGAAGACCACCACCTGAATCCGACAGAGGTGCCGTACAGGGCGAACATGTGGGCACTGAAGATGCTCGGAGTAGAGATGGTCATCTCCGCCTGCGCAGTGGGATCTCTTCAGGAGGAGTATGCTCCGGGGGACCTCGTAATCGTGGACGACTTCATGGATTTCACAAAAAAGCGCGACCTGACCTTCATTGACGACGGTGCGGTCCATATCAGCCTCCCGGAGCCTTTCTGCCCCCATATGTCCGAAGTATTCGCGGACGCCGCGAAGAAGCTCGGAATAACCTTCCACCGCGGAGGCACCTATCTCTGTATCGAGGGGCCCAGGTTCTCCACCAAGGCCGAGAGCAACATGTTCAGGGACTATGCCGACATCATAGGGATGACGGTAGTTCCCGAATGCCAGCTGGCTAAAGAACTGGGCATGTGCTACTGCAGCCTTGCGACGGTCACCGATTATGACATGTGGAAGGATGAGCCCGTCGATACGAAGATGGTCGTAGACACCATGGCCAGATGCCTGCACTACATATCCAAGCTGCTCGAGACAGGAATTCCCAATATAATCCCGGGCAGATGCGGATGCTCCGACTCTGCCAAATCAGCCGGGTCCCTCGAACACCTGAAGCTCCTGCCATGAATGAAACCGGCGGATCCAGGATACTGATAAGAGGGACCGTCCAGGGCGTGGGCTTCCGTCCCGCGGTGTACCGCGCGGCTTCAAAGCTGGGCATCAGTGGCAGAGTGTGGAACAGAGGCTCCGACGTCGTAATAGAGGCGGAGCGTGGCGAAGAGCTACTCGCAGAGATATATGCCGGCCTGCCGCCCCTTGCCGTGATCGAGGATGTGTCGGTAACGGATATAGGGATGCCTCCCGTGAAGGGATTCTCCATCGAAGGTTCTTCTTCGGGCGGAGAGAGCGTCTCTATTCCCACCGATACGGCGATATGCGAACGTTGCCTGATGGAGATGCGGTCTCCGGGAAGACGTTCGGAGTATGCGTTTACGTCGTGTACGGACTGCGGAGCGCGCTTCACTTTGCTCTCGAACCTTCCTTATGACAGACAGAACACTTCGATGTCGGGCTTCCCCATGTGCCCGGAGTGCGAAAGGGAGTACAATGGACCCGCAGAAAGAAGATTCCATCATCAGACCGTATGCTGCCCCGTTTGCGGACCTTCTTACCGCCTTTCCGACCGGCAGGGTGCGACCATACCGGGGGATCCCATTCCCAAGTTTGCCGAAATGCTCTCGGAAGGTAGCATCGGAATAGCGAAGAGCTGGGGCGGAATGCACATCTGCTGCACGCTGGACAGCTTGGACAGGCTGAGGACGTGGTACGGCAGGCCCCAAAAGCCGTTCGCGATAATGGTCCGCGACATGGA
>DAMX01000042.1:0-610 GCA_002497195.1 Methanomassiliicoccaceae archaeon UBA354
GCGATTACTTCACAAGCGGAGAGGTCTTGAAGATCTCCAGATCCCTTTCCGAGGACGTCGCCGGGGCTGTTTTCGGGCAAATAGGTATTAATGTATTACGCCAATCCTGCAGTAGCGATTTACGGACAACGGCAGGGATGGGGCCTTTCCTCGAAGGGGCCAGAAGGGGTCTCGTTGCAGGCCTATCTGCTTCCGTGGCCGCCCGGTTGTCCAGTGAGGAGGCGCCTAAATGACAGACGAAGAAGGAAGAGAAGAAATTCCCAAATTGAAGGTAATGTCTTCATCCGATGCCGCGAAGGCTAGGGCGAATACGATGACCGAAGAGGAGAGCCAGAGTGGGAACGCAACGCAGGAGAATCAGAGCACAGACGGCCTCCAGCATGAACCTGCAAAGCCGGAAGAATCCGTGTGGTACTATCAGCCGAAGAAAGAGCCGGAAGTAAGGACTTCCGGTGGCATAGAACCTTCAGGCGACTGGTCTGAACCCGAGGTCAAGGCCTCCCAGGAGATAGAACCTTCAGGCGACCGGTATGAACCCGAGGTCAAGGCATCCCAGGAGATAGAACCTTCAGGCGACCGGTATGAACCCGAGATGTCGGCCTCGGGAGCG
>DAMX01000042.1:937-8231 GCA_002497195.1 Methanomassiliicoccaceae archaeon UBA354
TTCTTCACGATCAAGAAAGAAGACGTGGGACAGGCGGAGATGGATGCGATGGAGGAAAACTTCCATTTTGCACCCCTCGTCGGTGCCGTTTTCGGACTGGTACTCTTCATAGAGATGCTTATTCTGTATCTTCTCAACTATTTTGTGAACTTCCCTATGGGCCCGGTTATAGGCATAACCGTACTGGCCACAGTGTTGCTGGGGAGCAAGTTCCTTCACTTCGATGGATTGGTTGACTTTGGGGACGGAATAGTGGCTTCCGGAGACAGGGAAAAGCATGTGGCGGCCATGAAAGACACCAGGGTCGGCGCCGGCGGAATAGGCTTGGCGCTGATCGTCACGCTTATGGCATTCTCGATATACTCCGTTGCGGGATCATGGAGCGATCCACTGTTCTTCGCCCTGTTCTTCATAATCCCCGCTACCGAGGTGCTCGTCAAGAACGCGATGGTATCGGCCGCGTCCAACGGTACCGCCGGTGACGGAATGGCATCCGGACAGGTATCCAAGGCAGGCACTGATACGATGTTCAAGTCATCTACGGTTTCGGCTGTGGTGCTGGTCATAGGTCTCGTGATCGTGACGATATCGATCTGGGCCATGAATGCGGTTCACACCAGCTACTGGGCCGGCGATCTGATGCCTTGGAGCTATGCGTTCTATGCCGTGTCGATGTTCATCGCTCTGATAATCGGAGTGGTGGTATCGATGGTAATAGGCAAGATGGTATCTCAGTTTGCAGACAAGACGTTCGGCGCGACCACAGGAGATGTCCTGGGAGCAACAAACGAGATAGCCCGCCCGTTGGTCGCTGCAGCGATGCTGTTTGTATTCCTCATAATCATCTATATCCTCATGAGGGTATGATGAAGTTCGAGGCGCTCATCAACGCCGGGGGCAAAGGCTCCCGGATGATGAACGGCGGTATAGAGAAGCCGATGCTGACGGTGGGCGGAATGCCCACCGTCATGCACGTAGTATCGGCTCTGCAAGGCTCAAAACACATTACCTCTATTCTTGTTTCCGTCAGTTCGAACACTCTTCAGACGGAACGGTATCTTAACGATATGGGCATCGAAACGGTCAGGACCAGCGGGGACAGTTACATGAACGACATCCATTCCGCTCTGGATACGATGTCTTCCGACTACGTCCTAACGTCTCCCTCGGATATACCGCTTCTATCATCTAAGGCCATAGATCTTGTCGCCGAGGCCTTTGAACCCGAGATGCAGTCCATGATAACCGTTGTTGACGAAGATGTGGTCACCAAGTTCGGCATCGTGCCTTCTTACACCATAGCATTGGACGGAAGGACCTGGGTCATGTCCGGGATCAATATCATGGACAGAAAGCTCACCCTGGACGGAGAGTATTTGCAGGAATACTACTGCAAGTGCTCCTGTATAGACCTGGCGGTCAACGTGAACACCGTGCAGGAGCTCCAGATGGCAAGATGGCTTACTGGATACCCATGATTCCGCGGTAAATGCCGTGTACCCGGTCCAGGATGTGGTCGCAGGTTATCTTGCCCTCGCTGCCGATGACCGCCGCCACGGAGGCACCTCCGCATCCCACTCCTTCCTTGATGTATCCCCACTCGTATGCCTGGAGGCCCTCGTAGGGGCTTTTGTTGTAATCCATATTGACGTAGACTATAGGAATGCGGTCGGAGATGGATCCCATCAACCTGACCATGCTGGAGTTGGGGTCGTTCATGAGCCACCTGGTGGTACCCTGGAAAATCCTGCCCTGAACCGAAGGTTCCAATGCGACCGCGGCGGCCATTACGGCAGCCATCTGCGTGCCGCCGCCGATAATTGCGGGTATGCCCGCCTCAGCGGCGCCGATGATCATACCGACATTGGCGGGCATCATGGGGTCTCCCACGCACTCGATGGCACGCAGAGGGTCGTCCCTTAGATCGCCTGGCTTGATACCCGCGGCATCGAGTCCCTCCATGACGGTTTTCGTCTTTAGCTCCCTGGGATTGTTGGGAGAGCTGCTGCTCACAAGATTATCCTTGACGGTGCCCATGGCCATTAGGACCGCAAGGGCCGTGGTAGTGCCTCCGGCGCAACTTTCGCTGACAACTATGTAATCATAACCGCGTGCCAGAGATGCGCCGAGCATCCTGCCCTTTTCAAAGCTGGCTTTTACGTTGGAAACCGAGTCGCCGGTCGTGATGTCCCTTCCGCATTCTCCGCCCATGTCGAAATACGGGACATACGGGGCGATCTTAGTGCCCCCGTTGACGATATAATAGGGCATCCCGGACAGCTCCAGGGCGGCCTTGGTGAGGGTAGCGGGGGTCGGTATCCCTCCGGGATTGATGGGAATGCCCTTCATGCATGTCGTCTTGCCGCTCACGAGCAGCTCGGCGTCTGCGGCGGGAGTGAACAAGGTAAGGTCGGGGGTATCTCCAGCATCGGAGATCCCGGGCCGCACCGAAGTCATGGTGTTTGCCACGGTGCAAGTGAACACCCCTCTTTTTCCCCACATCTCGCCCAACAGACGGTCTGCGATCTTTCTGTCTCCCCAAACGCTAAGCGACTCTGGAATATCTCCGTTATATGCCATCCGATCTCCTCTTAACCCAGTAACCCTGGGATGACTCTGTTCAGGGGTATGAGCTCCCCGTCCCTGAATTCAGACTCGAACGTGGTCCAGACGGGCACATTGGTAATAATGTGTTCCCCTGTCACGCATGAAGTGCCATGGTCCGCAAAGTATACTATGCGTTCGGCATCCGAGAAATATTCTCTCATGAGCTCGTCCGTATGTTCCAGCACCCATATCTTTTTGAAGGGGTCTTTCTGGTGGCTGTATTCGTCCACCTCGTCTATGTGGAGGAATACGTTGCCGTGTTCCAGGGCTTCGGCCGCCACAGGGAACCTGGCATCCAGGTCTTTGATCAATCGTATCTCCTGACCAAGCGAGGCACAGATGCCGAGCGAGGTCGGGCTGTCGGATATCGCCGTCATCTTTCCAAGGGATTTGAAGCCCGGGTACAACTCGCCCAGACGTCCGCATCCCCACGGATAGTCCGTTATGCCCTCCATTATGTCCGCGACACGCATGACCATCCTCCCCAGGTCTCCCGGCACTTCGACGAAAGGCGCGTTAACGGGAGGCCCCGGCAGATCCGGAACGTCGTCGCATTCCATCGTCAGAACGGCCCGTCCGTTAAGGAAGAAATCAATATCCGGCGAGTATGATTCCAGGATGTCAAGGTTGTCCATCACGTTCCTTTCCAACTCGTCTCTGAAACTTTCAGTGTTGTAGGACCACAGTATCATATTGTCCCTTATTTCAGCGGGACTCAGGCGATACGCGGTCCTTTCGCCGTCCATGTTCAGGCCGAGCCCCATCGCTTCGATGGCGGCCCTGGAGCTCTCAGGAGGGTGACCGGTGAAAAATTCGTTGAGGAAAAGATGTGTATAGGCCCGCCCCGTGGTCTTGTGGTGATATGTGGCTCTAGACCTGAGGAAAGGCATTTTTGCTACTTCTACCGGTTTTTTACCGCCGAGGAGCGGATTGGGGTCGTCTTCGGCCCCGTCCAGAAGTACGAACAGAGTGTTATTCATCCTATCATCATTTGTGCGATGGCAGCCTGGCCCGTGGAAATTCCGCCATCCCCATTGGGTACTCTGTCGTGGAATATTAATTCATGGTCCGACCTGCGCCCGATTTCCTCGAATATTCTGGATATCGTTGAATTATAGGATACCCCGCCGGACATCCCTATGTATCTGTATCCCTTCCTATCCGCACTTTCGGTGGCCGCTTCCATCAGTTTACCCATTACATTATATACTATCGAATAGGCCGTGTCCTCAGGCCTGTCCCTGCGCCCGATCCTGTCGAACAGATGTGCTGTTTTCACCACTCCTTTTACAATCTCTGTCTCGTATCCGGGTATGAGCTTCCCACGGGCCAGCAGAGGTTCCAGTTTCATGGCGGGCTCTCCGTCGTATGTTCTCACCGAGCAGATGCCCAGCGTGAACGCGAGAGCGTCCAGAAGCCTGCCCATAGACGAGGTCCTCACGCTTGTGCGCATCAGCTTTTTCATCACCGAAGACTCCTGGTCAGAGAACAGTTCGTTTTCCCTTCCGTTGATTACGTCCACGGCGAACTTGAGTCTCCTCAGATCGTAAAGCGCCCTTTCCGAGCCGAGGAGCGGTATGTACTCCAAATGGGCATCCCGTGAATAGCTGGAAAGGTCCGTTGAGATCACTTCTCCTCCCCATGCGTTCCCGTCGCTTCCGTAGCCGGTCCCGTCAAGGGATAGGACGGTACCTTCCATCTTGTTGTTGTCGACCAGCAATGAAGCGGCATGGGCCCAGTGATGCTGGACGTCCACATACGGGATGTCATATTCTTCCATCAGCTTTTTTCCTATTCTGCGGTTCGAATAGCCTGGATGGAGGTCGCCGGCTATGATCTCGGGCGTTGAGCCGGTCAGGTCCATAAGGCAGCGCAGCGAGCTCTCGAGATACTCAGGCACCCCGACACTGGCGCCATGTCCGATGTACTGGGTCTGATATATCCTGCTGCCCTTGGACACCGCACCGACAAGATTCTCCTGGGCGCCTATTCCGATAACATTTCCCCGGAGCTCGGGATTCGTCTCGATGAAAGAGGGGATGTTGCCCCGTGACTTACGGATGAAGAAGGTGTGGCCGCGGTAGATGCGCAGCACGCTGTCGTCCGCGCGGTTGACGATCTTCTGATCATGCAGCAGATAAGCGTCCGCGCCCATCTCCATCACGTCGGAATCGTCCGTGATCATCGGTTCGCCCGGAGGATTGGCAGAGGTCATAACAAGGGCATCTTCTTTCAAGTCGTCGAACAGAAGGTGCTGCATTCCGGTGTAGGGTAGAAAGATCCCGACTTTGTCAAGACCGGGGGCTACACTTTCGGGAACATCTTTCTTTTCCACGAGCACGATGGGGCGGTGCGGGGATCCGATCGCCCGCTTCTCGTCGTCGTCCGGACTTCCGAATGTTTCCACCGAGTCCATGTCGCGGACCATTATCGCGAAGGGCTTCTGGGGCCTGCCATACCATATCCTTAATCTGTCCAGGCTGTCCAGCGTGCAACAGATGTGCATTCCGCCCCAGCTCTTGGCAATCCCTATCTTCCCGTCCGATAGCATGCCGGCGAACGTAGGGATAGGGTCCCCGGGTATGGTTGCGCCCTGTCGGTCCAAAAGGCGGTACGAAGGTCCGCAAACGGGGCAGCACACCGTCTGATGATGGAATCTTCTTTCCGCAGGCCTGTCGTACTCTTTTCCGCACTCCGGGCACATCGGGAAGTCGGACATCGAAGTGTTACGTCTGTCATAGGGTAGGCCGGAGAGCAGCGTGAAGCGCGCTCCGCAGTCCGTACAGGAAGTGAAGGCATATCCGGAACGTCTCCCGGCAGACCTCATCTCCAGAAGGCAACTGTCGCATATCGCCGTATCCGTGGGGATGGAGACGCCCTCTCCGCCCGGAGAAGACCCGTCGATGGAGAATCCCTTGAGGGGAGGCATCTCCGTCTCCGTCACCAATATGTCCTCGATCTTGGCCAAGGGCGGGAGGCTTGCATTGATCTCTGCGATCAGCTCGTCGGCCCGCTCTGCCTCTATCACGACGTCCGAGCCGTTGTTCCAAACCCTGCCGCGTATGCCCAGCTTCGAAGCTGCGCGGTACACGGCGGGACGGAAGCCCACGCCCTGGACGGTACCCTTTATCAGTATCCTGGATCCTTTGTTTTCATTCATGGTCGGAGTTTCAGGTGTTCTAGGGACCCAGACGCTTCGGCCGGGTCGGAGCATCCGCATCTGCCCGAGATTATCTTTGGAAGGCCCGCCTCGAGCAGCTTCGATATATAATTCAGGCATTTCGCCATGGTATCGGAGACCATCTTTATGTCGACGGGCTCGTCCTTCCACATGTCGTAATCGGTGACCGTCGCAAGGCTGCAATAGCACATGCCCAGCTCTTTAGCCAGCTGGCATTCGGGCACCAGTGTCATACCTATGATGTCGGCGTAGTCCCTGAACATGTTGCTCTCGGCCTTGGTGGAGAACCTGGGCCCCTCTATGCAGATGTATGTCCCTCCGCGGTGGTAAGTTATTCCGAGCTCCTTCGCGGTGTCCGCGAACACCTCGGACATATGGGGGCAGAAAGGCTCGGGAAGGCTGATATGGACCGCCGCATCGTCAACGAAGGTCAGATCGCGTTTTTTTGTGAAGTCTATGAAATCATCTACCATGACGAGGTCTCCCGGAGCATATTCCTCCTGAAGAGACCCCACGGCGCAGGCCGAGACGACCATCTCCACTCCGAGCTCCTTCAGCGCCCACATGTTCGCCCTGTAGGGCACCTCTGTCGGGTTGAATCGGTGGTCTTCTCCGTGACGGTACAGGAAGGCTACGTCTACGCCGTTCATCTTTCCTATGCGTATGCTGTCCGCAGGTTTTCCGTAGGGCGTGTCGGGACACACAACAGAATCGACCTTGAAAGTATCTTTGCTGTAGATGCCGGTTCCGCCGATGATTGCAATTTTAGGCATGCTGGTATATTGGAATTAAAGTATAAATCAACGCAGTATCGGCCGCAAGGGCAGGGTTCAGTGCCGTATCGTCACAGGTGCCTGATGGCCTCGTAAGGAGTTACACGTACGGCCCTGTGGGCCTCTTCCTTTGTCAGTCCGGCCCCTAGGGCGACCTTCATCGCCCTCTCCTCCGTCATCAGGTTTTCAGGTGCATGGGCGTCGGAATCCACGACCATCTTGGCCCCGACCTTCCTGGCCATGCATGCCACGTGCCCGTTGGTTATGTTGTGCCACATGCGGCCCGTGATCTCGATTATGACGTCGTTGTCGGCTGCAGCCTGCGCCTCCTCCTCGGTTATGAGCCCGGGATGAGCCAGTATATCTATGTCCGGGTTTTCCGCGGCGGCGAGGTTCGTGCCTTCGGCCACGGGCTCCGCAACGGTCTCGCCGTGGACCACGATCCACTGCGCCCCCAACTTCCTGGCCTCTGCAGCTATTCTGGCTATTTTCGACGGAGGGACGTGGGTGATCTCGACCCCCGGTATCACCTTTATGTAATCGTCGCTGAGTTCCGCCGCCTTAACCAGGTTCGTGACTACGTATTCAAGGTTCGTCATGTCTACATGGTCGGTTATCGCTATCGCGTCGTGACCGAGGAACATGGCCCTTCTTACAAGCTCCGCGGGGATAAGCTCCCCGTCGCTGAAAATGGTATGGCTGTGAAGATCTACTCTCATTGTCTCCTCTCCGA
>DAMX01000042.1:8575-8877 GCA_002497195.1 Methanomassiliicoccaceae archaeon UBA354
CACATCTGGGTCTCGTTATTCATGAGCTTGCAGGTGTAGCTTTCTTCGGAGGGGTTCTCCTTTCTGTCCCTGATGACCCTCGCAAGCTCCGGTATCACTGCCATCGTCCCCTCGGTGGTCCCATAAAGCGTCTCGTCGAAGCAAGACGGTCTGCCGAGATGGCAGGCGACCCCTGTCTGGTCGATTCTGACCAGAAGAGTGTCCGCATCGCAGTCCGTCTGTATCGACGCTATCTTCTGGACGTGGCCGGACTCCTCGCCCTTCTTCCAGAGCTTCTGCCTGCTCCTGGACCAGAAGTGGGT
>DAMX01000069.1:0-532 GCA_002497195.1 Methanomassiliicoccaceae archaeon UBA354
GCCCTCTGCACCCTGAACTGAAATCATTTTCCCCGGCGCGAGCCGGGGAGCCCTATATTTTCCGCGGAACAGTTTAATTCAACGTGTGAGATGCACGTGGGATGACTTCAGAACTTGTATTCGTGGGACTCGGCATGAGCGGCACCGGCGGAATGACGGTCGATGCATTGGCGGCTCTGAAAGAATGCGACAAGATCTATGCCGAATTCTACACATCGACGCTCATAGGTGCCAAAGTGGACGATCTCGAGAAGGTCGTAGGCAGGCATATCGACGTCCTGTACCGCTCCCAGGTGGAAGAGGAAGAGGATATCATCGAGGATGCGAAGAAGATGAGAGTGGGGTTCGTCACCGCCGGAGACACGATGCTGGCTACGACCCACGTCGATCTCAGGATACAGGCCAAAGAGGCAGGCATACCGGTCCGCATCTTCCACGGAGTCTCCATATTCACGGCATGCCCCAGCTCCATGGGGCTCCAGCCTTACAAATTCGGTCGCACCGTGACGCTGCCGTTCTACGAGATGAACTA
>DAMX01000069.1:697-8062 GCA_002497195.1 Methanomassiliicoccaceae archaeon UBA354
TGGGGCTCCAGCCTTACAAATTCGGTCGCACCGTGACGCTGCCGTTCTACGAGATGAACTATCGCCCCAAGTCCCCGTACGACAACATAATGGAGAACAAGAAACGCGGGCTCCACACAATGGTCCTGCTGGACATCAGAGAGTCCGAGGGAAGGTATATGACCGCCAAGGAGGCAATTGAGTGGCTTTTGGAAGGTGAAGCGCAGTGGGGCGAGGGACTCATCGACGACAGGACGCTTCTGTGCGTGGCATCCAGGGTCGGTTCGCCCGATGAGAAGATCACCGCCGGATATCCCCGAGACCTACTGAAAATGGATCTGGGCTCTCCATTGTTTACCCTGGTAATGCCTGGGGACCTGCATTTCATGGAAGCTTATTCGCTTGTGTACTTCGCAGGCGCGCCGGAAGAAATAATTGATGAAGTGTGAAATGCGTGCCGAAATGCATAAGGGTACATAAGAGGGAAGGAGAAGAGGTTAGGAAGCGTCTAGCCGACTCAGGCATTCTGGACACCGGGTATAAGATTTCCAGGAACGGAGAGTTTCTCGACATCCCCGTTCTCTGCGATTCATTCGAAGGCCGTGAGGCCATCGATTCCGAGGCCGAAGAAACGGAAAGTCGTCCGACAGACTACAAGGAGATCTTGGATTTTCCCGATTGGCTCAACGAGGAGCTTCCCAGCTCGTATGATATCATAGGGGACCTGGCGATCATCAAACTGTCCGATGCCCTGGCACCTTACAAGGAACGCATCGGAGAGGCGATGATGGAAGCAACGCCAAGCATCCGCGCGGTGATGATGGACTCCGGCGTAAAGGGGGAGTTTAGGATAAGGGAGCTCGAAAAGATAGCCGGCACCGGAACCTCCGAGACCGTCCACAAGGAGTTCGGCGTCAGAATATCGGTAGATCCCTCCCTGGTGTACTTCAACCCGAGGCTGGCCACCGAAAGGGCCAGGGTCGCTCTGTGCGTTAAGGACGGGGAGAAGGTAATAGACATGTTCGCAGGAGTGGCACCGTTTCCGCTCGTGATATCGAAATTGGCCCGTCCCGAGGTCATATACGCCATAGATCTGAACCCTGAGGCGGAGAGGTTCATGAAGGTGAACATCGAGAGCAATCATGCGGCAAATATCGTTCCGATCATAGGCGATGCCCGTTCTGCCGTCAAGGGGCTCCCCAAGGCCGACCGCATAATAATGAATCTTCCCCAATCGTCCGATGATTTTCTCGACTCTGCGCTGGAGGCGGCAAAGGACGGCGCCGTGATACACATGCATCGTGTGCTCGAGAGGGACGAAGCGGAGGCATTCGTCGCCGAACTGACGGAGAGGATGAGGTCGGCAGGCTATAACATCCGAATAGCCAGGACATCCGAGCTGAAGACTTACTCTCCCAGCATGAGCGTCTATGTCTTCGATATAGTGAAGTGTTAATTCTTCTTCACGGGCTCCAGCGTCACGCCTGTCTGTCCCTGGTAGTTCCCGCTTCTCTTGGAATAGTCCTTCCCTGAATTCGACGACAGCGTCTCGAATATCATCTGGCAGAATCTCTCTCCTATGGGGATCTCCACGGCCTCGTCGGTGGCGTTGTATGCCCCCAGGGTCAGGGTGCCTTCGAATCCGGCGTCGATTTTCCCGAACGCGCCCATTATGCCCTTGCGTATCCAGGTGGTCCTAAGCCACAGCTGCGCACAAAGGTCTGAGGGCAGACGGACCCTCTCAAGGGTGGACACATAGAACATTGTCCTTGGAGGTATGACCGCCGTGCCATGGGCCTTCACCTCCGGATTCCCGCGTATGGAGATCTCGGATATCCTGAGGTCGTATCCGTTGGGGGTAAGGCCCCTCTCGGAGAACTCGCTGATCCCGAGATAGCCTGTGCTCAATCCGTGTGCGATGTCGATGTCCGAAAGAACAGTCATGATACAGGAAATGCGGAGCCAATATTAATGTGTGTTAGAACGAGTCCAAGCTGCCCCTGTTCCTTGAGATCTTTTCGAAGAAACCGAATATGAACCAGGCGGCGGTAAGGTATATCGCCCCGAGCAGCGTCATAACCAGAAGGGGCTCCGCCATCATAGTCAGGGCGGACCCGCCCACGGCCGACCTGGTGGCCTCCACCGCATACGTCAGGGGCATCCCGTAGGAGAGAACCTGCAGCCATCCCGGGAGATAAGAAACCGGGAAGTTGACCCCGCATATTAGCAGCCCTATGTATCCGAAAAGATTGGCAAGGATCGCAGAGGTCCTGAGATAAATCCCTATGCTGCCTATCGCAAGCCCCATTCCCGCCAGCGAAAGACATGTAAGAACGCAAATCAAAACTATGGCGCCGATGTTCGCAGAACTGAAATCGACTCCGAAGATGAAAGCTGCGTAAAAAAGCGAGACAGAAACGGAGACGAACCCCATAGATATGCTGAACAACGACTTCCCGAAGAAAATGAAGAACAGCCGGGAGGGAGAGGAGAGTATCGGTTCCAGCGTACCGGTATGCTTCTCCGTGCCTGATATGTTGGTGGCCGAATACAGCGTCGAAGTGGACACGCTTTGGACCACGTTTCCTATTATCACGTACTCCGGACTCACATCAGGATTTCCAACGTATGATGCCAGAAGGAAGAAGAAGTACATGCTGAACAGATTCGTGCACATTATCACCAGTAGCCTGATTACGGGATGGACAAGGGTGAATTTTGATATGAAGTCGCTCTTTGCGGAAGTCGCTACGATCGTGAAAGCTCCGCCCATTTCAGTACCTCGTTGCAGTCCCGTCCCTCAGGACCTTGCGTTCGACGTATAGCATCACCACATAAGCGGAGACAATGAAGATAATCGAAAGTGCCAGACACATTAAAACGTCTGTAATGAAAGACATCCCTAGCATTCCTTCATATCCCTCGAGGGCAGAATACTTTATCGCGTCTACGCCCCATGTGGGCGCAAGAGCCAACGATACGGATTGCATCCATTGCGGAAGCATAGATATGGGCACAAGTGCGCCGCTCATGACGTAGATCGGATATTCGAGCACCGAAGATACGGTGCCCCCTTTTCTTGTAAGGACGAAAAGCGTGGATATCAGAAGTCCGACCGATGATAGGGAGAGCATGGCCATCAGAAGTGCCAGGAAGAACAATATTGGATTCTGTACGTTCAGTCCGGCCCCGAACATCACCTCTGCTATTGCGAAAACGATGAAAGCGTTGAGAAGACCTATCAGAGTGCTCCAGAGGGATCTTCCGATTAGGACATATATTATCCTGGTCCCGGATCCGAGCATGGGCTCGAAAGTACCGTTTATCCTGTCGAAAGAAACGCTGGTACTTGAAGAGAACAGTGAGTTGGCCCACATGCCCAGGACTCCTCCGCCCAAAACAGCCTGTAGCACAAGTGGCCCCTCTATGGACGTTCCGCCGGAGCTTAGGAATATCATGACCATTGAAAGAAGGAATGGAGATATCAGGCTGGGAATTATCCATTGGGGGTCGGCGAAGAACTGTACCGCCTGTTGTTTGAATCCGGCGGATATGGCCCTGGCACTCATCATTCATCTCCGCCTGTCAGTCTGATGTACGCATCCTCCAGCGTGGGCTCGTCCAGGCCGATAAGCCTTATACCGAACGGGCGGAAAAGGTCTTCATGTGCACCGACATCCGTCTTTCCCGAAGCGGAGGCGAAACGCGTATCGTATCTCCCTCCTACCGTCCTGCTTGAAACCACGGTCATGTCCGGGTCGGAAACGAATCCTTTGAGCGCCTCGGAAGGGTCGCGATCGGTCACTATGTGCACCACTGACGAATCCGAGACCATGTCCTTTATCTCGGCAACGGTGCCCTTGCCCACGATATTTCCTCTTGAGAGGATTATCATGCGGTCGCATAGCTCCTCTGCTTCGTACATATAATGGGTGGTTAGGATTATCGTCTTGCCGGATCTGGAAAGGTCTCTTATCACGGACCTTATACTCCTAGATATTTCCGGGTCTAGACCGATTGTGGGTTCGTCCATGAAAAGCAGCTCAGGGTCGTTAACCAGGGCTCTGGCTATGTGAAGACGCTGTTTCATCCCACGTGAGAAATCTTCTACCTTTATGTCGGCCGCATTCATGAGGCCGACCATTCCAAGAAGCTTCTGGCACATTTCTGTCTGTTCGCGTTTCGGTATTCCGTACAGGTCCGCAAAAAATTCAAGGTTCTGTTTTGCGGAAAGACGATAGTATAATCCCCTGTCCCCTCCCGATACGACGTTTATCCGTTTCCTGAGGTCCATCACAGTGCGGTCATCGGTAACGTCATATCCGAGCACACGGGCAGTGCCGGAAGTAGGAATCAGCAATGTCGAAAGCATCTTTATCGTGGTGGTCTTCCCTGCGCCGTTGGGGCCTAGGATACCGAATATCTCTCCCTGCCCTACATCGAAAGAAATGCCTCCCACTGCTGTTTTCGTGGGTCGGCCCCGGGTCGAGAATTTTCTGACAAGGTCATTCACTTCGATGACGGTTTTCATCGCGACATGTATCGAATACGATTATGAATTGTTATCTATCATCCGGAAGATGTGGCGGACCACTATGGAGGGATGAATCATCCATATTATTATATCCGATACTGGGGATACTCATGGGATGTTCGATCCGGGTGCTGCCGCAAGAAAAGAATTGGCGTCCCTTCCCAAGACCGTTCACGGTGGGCAGGGATGGAAGTTGAAGGACATCGAGGATTTCAGCCATAACCTGAACCCGCTGGGCCCTCCGGAGGATATAGCCGAGATAATGGGTTCAGCAGCGGCAGGCGTCGGCCATTACCCGGACGATTCCTGTTCCGAACTGAGAGAGACTATAGCTTCGGCCTATGGTGTAAGATCCGATAATGTAACGGTTGGGTCGGGGTCTTCCGACATAATAAGGAATTTTCCCCACACTTTCATATCCCCCGGGGAGACCGCAGTAATCCAATCCCCTTCCTTCGCGGAATACGGTCATCAGTGCAAAATAGCCGGAGCGGGCATCAAGAGAGTCCCGCTACGGAAGGAAAATGATTTCAGGATCGACAGGGCATCTTTGAGCGACCTGATCCCTCTGGCCAAGGCAGTATATATCTGCAATCCCAACAATCCTACCGGCAGGGTAGAGCCCAGGAAAAAGATCCTGGATGTGGCCAAGGAATGCCTGGATCACGGGACTATGCTTTTCCTCGACGAAACTCTGCTGGAACTAGTCCCGGACAATGAGGACATATCATGCGTACGATATGTCGACAGGTATCCCAATATGGTGGTCGCCGGTTCGCTGACCAAGTCGTTCGCCATTCCGGGGATACGAATAGGTTTCGGATTCGCATCGGAGGAAACTGTTGAAGAGATGGAGAAGGTGAGGATGACCTGGAACGTCGGCAATATGGAGCAGGTCGTTGCGAAAACCCTCATCAGCGAAAGGATGGGCTACGTTAGGAAGGCCGCAAAGCTGATGGCGGCCGAATCCTCCTTTATGAACCGCAGACTATCGGAGGTAGGATTTTCGGACGGAAACGTATCGGATTCCTTCTTCTACTTCAGATCCGTGGAGCACCTGGGCGTAAAAGCCTCCGAAGTCAACAGGTTGATGCAGGAAAATGGTGTATCTCTGCGGGACTGCTCCTCTTTCGGCAGCCCCTATGAGAACTATGTGAGATACAGCGTGAAAGACCGTCTGCGCAACGAACTCTTCATCGGCGCCGCCTCTTCAGCGGTAAAGGCCCTTAGGTGATATCATGCCGCTCTGGGCCGACGCCATAATCATAATGGTCCTCGCGTTGCTCATAGACAGGTTCATCGGAGAGCTTCCCAACAGGTTCCATCCCCTGAGGTGGATGGGAAACGTGCTGGGATGGATCGACCGCCGTCTAAGGAAGAGGAAAGGATTGTGGGCAGTATCCCTGGGCTTCCTGTCGTACATGCTCATCCTTTCTATATTCGGGGGGGTCGCATTATTGCTCACCGCATGCCTCCGCACATATGTGCCAGAACCTTACGGGGAAATACTTTGGATAGTCGCCACAGCATTCATCGTCAAGATATCCTTCGCAGTATTCTCGTTCAGGAAGCATTGCGACCCCATCCGAAAAGATCTGGATGAAGGAAAGGTCGCCGAGGCGGCCTCAAAGGTCCAGATGATAGTCAGCCGTAATACTTTGGGCATGGACTCGGAACATATATCCTCTTCATGTTGCGAGACGGTATCGGAGAACTACGCTGACAGCGTGTGTTCCCCCATGTTTTTCACAGGTCTGCTGGGGTTACCCGGGGCCTTCATTTTCAGGTGCGCCAACCTTATGGATGCCATGTGGGGCTATAAAAACGAAAAATATGGAGATCTGGGTCATTTTCCGGCAAGGCTCGACGACGTACTGGGTTTCCTCACGTCAAGAATGTCAATTCTATTCATAACGCTCGGTGCCATGTTCCTCGGGATGAACTGGCGCGATTCGATACCGGTCGCCCGCCGCGAGCACAGGTTGACCCCCAGTCCCAACAGCGGATGGCCAATGACGGCAACCTCCGCGGCGCTGGGCATAAGCATGGAGAAGAAAGATGTATACATCATGAATCCGGGGAAACCCCTTCCTACCACCGAGGATGTCAGGAAGTGTCTGCGGCTCATTGAGCTTTCTTCTATACTTTTCCTTATTATCGTAACCGTGCCCCTGTTCACATTCGCGGGCATACATATTCAGATCATGGCGGAGGACCTGATCGTTAGAGGGATCGAATGGATTTACGGGATGATATTATGAGATATGTCCCAGACTGCGAAATTTTAAGTTATGAAGGTCGCGATGTGGCAGTCATCCGCCTTAAAGACAGGATGGAAGTGCTAAGTTCGGCAATACTGAATGGAGGCGATAGGTCCACCGACTGTCTTTTCATCATGGAGGTGGCCAAGAATTACTTGTGCGACGACCCGGCAGGTCACGCCGAACGCGTCAGAAAAGGTCTCGGACTGCCATCCGGCTCTGTGGGTTTCATGACTGCCGCCGAGGTGCGTTACGTCTTCAACACGGAAGTAACAGAGTATTCAGGCGTATCGGCATTTGCGGCCGCAACTGCAGGGCTCAGCAACCAGGTGGTCGCAGGAGAGCTGCTTGAAGACTGGGAGAGGCGCTCGAAGCTTTCTCATGAAAGGTCCAAAGCGCTTCTTGCAGGCACTATCAACATCATCGGGATATCTCCTTTACCGATGACCTGTGCGGCGAAGGTCAACATCCTGATAGCAATGACGGAGGCCAAGACCGCCGCCATGAATTCTCTGGGATACGCCGAGACCGGTACAACATCGGATGCCATAGCAATCGTCTCTCCACCCGGTGAGGCCAGAGAAGAATATG
>DAMX01000030.1:0-678 GCA_002497195.1 Methanomassiliicoccaceae archaeon UBA354
AGACACGGCTTCAAGAGGCCGCAGAGCCAGGTGCAGGCCAACATAACCATCAACGTGTCCGAGCTCCGTGAGAACCTAGACGACTACATCAGCAGAGGGTTCGCCAAGAAAGAGGGAGACGCGTACAGCGTCAACCTTACCGAGGCGGGCATCGACAAGCTTCTCGGAAACGGGAACATTGATGTAGCCGTTAAGGTTACGGTAGCTCAGAGCTCGGAGAAGGCCCGCATGAAGATCGAAGCTTCAGGCGGTAGCGTTGCAGAGTGACGGCTGAGAGGAATTACGGATGGAAGAAAGACCCAGCCTGCTGTTCAAGTTAAGGCCCATATCAGACAGGTTGCCCTCGGTCCAGCGCCCCGAGGGGCACGTGCACTTCAGGACGAAGCTGATGTGGGTCGTGGTCGTCCTGGTGCTCTACTTCGTGATGACGAACGTGTACGTGTACGGGCTCGACCAGGGCGAAACCCTGGACCTGTTCGCGCAGTACAGGACCATCATGGCCGGAGCCTCGGGAACGATACTCCAGCTGGGAATAGGGCCGATAGTCACGGCTTCCATCATAATGCAGCTCTTCGTCGGAGCCAAGATAATAAAACTAGATCTGACGAAACGCGACGACAAGGCATGCTACCAGTCCGTACTGAAGCTGCTGGTCATCGTCATGATCGTATTCGAGGC
>DAMX01000030.1:862-2851 GCA_002497195.1 Methanomassiliicoccaceae archaeon UBA354
CATCGTCATGATCGTATTCGAGGCCGTGCCCCAGGTCTTCGGCTATCTCGTCCCTTCATCGGGGCTGGTCGGCAGCGTGGGCGACGGGGGAGCGAAGCTTGTGATCATAGCGCAGCTATGCGCCGGTTCATACATCGTCTTCCTGATGGACGAGCTGATATCCAAATGGGGCATCGGAAGCGGGATATCGCTGTTCATAGCGGCCGGAGTGTCTCAGGCGATATTCACAGGTACCCTGAATTGGAACCCCGTATCGTCCGACGTGGCCATGGGCCTCGACAATCCGCCCGCGGGGACCATACCCAAGGCCATATACATTCTCGCCAACACAAACTCGGGCGAGATGTCCAGCTGGGGATACGAGTCCATATTCCTGGGCGAGCCCAACTCGCTGGTGGCGCTCCTGTGCACCATACTGATATTCTTCATAGTGGCATATCTGGAGTCCACGAGGATAGAACTGCCGCTGTCACACGGAAGTGCCAGAGGTGCCAGGGGACGCTATCCGATCAAACTGCTTTACGCGAGCAACATCCCGGTCATACTGATGTCCGCCCTGCTCGCGAACGTCAGCATGTTCGCACTGCTGTTCTACACCAACGACTTCCTGAGCGGGATCCCGCTGCTCGGGCATAATTCGGCGTTGGGCTATTTCGAATCCGGGTCCACTTCGGCCGCCGGAGGATTGGCGTGGTATCTGTCTGCGCCCACGGGCCTGTCCTCGTGGCTGATGCCGATACTCGACCCCGGCGTATACGGTAACGGGCACGGGGCGATAGCCAACTTGTCGCACGTGGCCATATACTTCACCGTTATGATCATAGGATCGATATTCTTCGCTAAATTCTGGGTGGAGACTACGAATCTCGGATCGGAGGCGGTCGCCAATCAGATCCAGAAGAGCGGGATGCAGATACCGGGTTTCCGTAAGGACCCGAGAGTCCTGAAACGTGTTCTGGACAGATATATTCCCACAATAACGATATTGTCGGGCGCCTTGGTCGGTGCGCTGGCCGCATTCGCGGACATGCTGGGCACCACAGGCAACGCCAGCGGTACGGGAGTGCTGCTTACTGTGGGGATACTGATAAAGTTCTACGAGTCCATGGGACGCGAGCAGATGATGGAGATGAACCCGGTAATGAGAGGGTTCTTCGGGAGTGAATGAAAATGCCTAATCCAGGAAGCCCAGGGAACATGCCCAACGCTATGGAGAGTATGCCGCAGATGCCTAAGAACGCAATGCTGGGCATGTTGCTCTCGATGGGTGTGATGATAATAGTCCTGATGTACAGGGAGCAGGTGGGCTACTACCTGAACTATGTATTTCAATACATCGACTTCGGCGGCAAGTACCCCGTCACGACGCTTATAATCGCCGGTCTGATAATGACCACTCTGAGCAGCGTGGTCAGGTCGATCATGACGGATCCCCTGAAGATGGCGAAGACCCAGCATGTGCAGAAAGAGTTCAACCTCGAAATGCGGAAGGCGAGGATGGAGAACAACCTCTTCAAGCTTAAGAAGCTCACGGAGCAGCAGCCCAAGATGATGGCCGCTTCCATGAGCTCCAGCCAGGACCAGATGAAGATCATGCCGGTGACGATGATAATCGTCATACCGATATATGCATGGGTCTGGTTCTTCATAGGCGGCGACTCGGTAAGTACGGTCATCAACGTCCCGTGGGCGAGCGTGAACCTCCTCCACTCCTACGTGCTTCCCGCATGGATCCTCGTTTACACCCTGATAAGCATACCCATAGGACAGTTGGTCAATAAGATAATCAGGTTCATCCTCCTCAAAAGGCGTATTGACGAGATGGAAAAAGAGGGACAGAAGGCAGCGGTATAATGAGGATAACCATCAGCGGCCCTCCCGGTTCCGGGAAGACCACGGCCTGTGCCAGACTCTCTGAGGTCCTGGGTTACAGGGCCGAGGTCTTCGGCCGGGTCTTCAGGGAAATGGCCGCCAGGAAAGGTGTTTCGG
>DAMX01000030.1:3121-5952 GCA_002497195.1 Methanomassiliicoccaceae archaeon UBA354
CCATCGACAGCGAGATAGACTCGATCATACTGGAGGTCGCCAGGGAGAACGACGACATCATCCTGGAATCCCGGCTTTCGGCGTATCTTACAAAAATGAACGGCATAGACGCCTTCAGGGTATACATGCACGCGAGCCCGGATGTCAGGATGAGGCGTATATGCGTCAGGGAGGACGAAGAATTCGACCGGACATGCGCCCAGACCATCGAGCGCGAGGAGTCGGAGGCCAGGCGATACATGATGTACTACGGGATCGATACCACCGATCTGAGCGTCTACGACCTGATAATCGATACCGACAAGATAAGCCCGGGCGAGGTGGTCGACACGATCATCGGAGCGATAAATGAAAGATATGCTTGTGAAAGACCCTGATACCGTTCAGGACAGGTGGGGGAAAAGACCTTCGGACAGGTCCGTAGGGGAGCTTTTACAGGCGGGCGTGATAACCCTCGACAAGCCTTCCGGCCCGACCTCGCATCAGGCCACCGCTTGGGCGAGGGACGCTATACATGCCGAAAGGATAGGTCACGGCGGAACTCTGGACCCCTACGTCAGCGGCGTCCTTCCCATAAGCACCGGGAAGGCCGTGCGCCTTACGGACATAGTTCTCTCTTCCGACAAAGAATACATCTGCTCGATGAAGCTCCATAAGGACCGTCCGGAGATGAAGATAAGGGAGGTCATCTCCCGTTTCAAAGGTAAGATCTATCAGATGCCTCCGGTCCGTTCATCGGTGAAACGTCAGCTGAGGATCAGGACGATCAAGGAGATCGAAATTCTAGAAATTGACGGAAGAAATATCCTTTTCCGTCTCTCCTGCGATGCTGGCACATATGTAAGGACGTTATGTGTGGACATCGGCGAGGCCCTCGGCTGCGGGGCCAACATGGTGCAGCTCAGGCGCACCCGTTCGGGCAAGATGCACGAATCGGAGGCGGTAAACCTCCACGACCTCAGGGACGCATACGTTTTCTGGCAGGAGAAGGGGAGGGAGGAATGGCTGCGCAGCATGATCAGGCCGATGGAGGTGCTCGTGGAACCCCTCCCCAAATTTATCGTAAAGCCCACCGCTGTGGACGCTATATGCCACGGGGCGGACCTGATGATCGCAGGCGTGTACAAGCTTGACGATGAGATAAGGAAGAACGCCCTGGTGGCCCTAATGACCTCCAGGGGGGAGCTGGTGGCCATAGGCAAGGCGGCCATGTCGTACTCCAAGATCATGGCCACCGGGAAGGGCATGGCCGTAAAGGTCGAAAGGGTGCTGATGGAACCGGGCCACTACCCGAAGATGTGGAAATTCTCCACAGATCTGGAAGATGACCCAGACATCTGATCCGCACGCACGCCCGACTTTTTAAGGGGACTCAGCCTAAATATATCTATATCGTTGACGGTACGGGGGATGGGGACAGATGTCGATTTTTTCTGGAAGGCAGACGGTGTTCGGACCGGAACTTATGTCCGTAGGGGATTTCGATCCCAGGGAGGACGGGGGCTACCGCAATGTCATCGTGACGCAGATCAAGGTCAAGCCCAAGCGCATGCTTTACGTACGCGTGAGGTCCGACAACCCGGTGGACGTGGCAGTGGTGGACCAGAAGGGGAGGCCCGTCGGCCATAAGGACGGCGTGACCGACGACATACTGGGGCCTATATCCACTGAAACATGGACCGATATGGGTTTCGCGGTGGGGCTGTTCAGAGGGGACAAGGCGAAGGCCGAGGTCGAGATATGGACTGAGCGCAGATGAAGCCGAAGATAGAGAAGGGGAAGAGAGGAACGTTCTGGTCGACAAAAATGTCCCGGGACCTGAGCCTTCTGAGGAAGGACGACAAATACATCGTGCTGCTGACCGTGCTGGCACTGATACCCTGCGCGGCAGCATACTATTATCTTTCGAAGACCGGAGATTATACTACGTACGACCTGATCCCACTGTTAACGCTGCCGCTTTTCTTGGACGGTATAGTGATATACGTCAAAGAGAGGCGCTGGAAGTCTTTCATTATCATGGTGTCGGTCGTCGCAGCGCTCTTCGTACTGCATAAGCTGGAATATATCCAGGTTACCGGGGACATCCTGTTCTTCGTGCTCTTCATACTGATAGGGGCCACAGGCGTGGTTGCGGTGGCGGAGGCGATACAGAGGGTCTCGTTCTATCGTGTGGTGCATTCCGTCGAATATATGAACGTCAAGAGGAAGCTAAGCCTCTGGGACAAGATGGTGGCATTCCTTTTCAACGTGCCGGATGACCTAGACACCCGCAACGTAACCATGAACTACAACTTTCAGAGGACGTCTATACCCTGGAAGGAGATGATCCAGACGATAACAATGGCGCTGATGCTCGGAATGTTCATCTGGATATACCTCTCGATGAACCCTGCGTTCATGAGAGAGGACTCTCTGAAATCCATTCCGATCTTCATGTTCTCCCTGGTCCTGGTAATTCCTCTTATCGTACTGCCTTTTACCGTTTTCAAGTCCCTCGATGTGAGAGTGGAGACGAACTATCGCGCGTTCCACATACACAGCGGAGTCATGGAGACGCTGAAAAGAATGGCCCTCCCCATAGGCGCGACCCTGATATTCGTTCTGCTGGCGATAAACACGTCCGACCCCGTTCAGGTGATGACTTACATAGGGGCGTCCGCTTTGGCTATAATATTCGTGGTGGGATACACGTGCATACTGTACTACACCACGAACGAGAGGCCGCTGGTCAATGACATAGTCATCAAATGGCGGATATTCCGCCCGGTCCCTATATTCGTAAGCCTCGATGAAGGCGGGTCGGGCAGGGCCAGGTTCGACGATGCGCC
>DAMX01000036.1:0-11421 GCA_002497195.1 Methanomassiliicoccaceae archaeon UBA354
AGGCCGCTGTGGCTAAGGGGTATAGCGACGCCTTGGTAAGGCGTAGGTCGAGGGTTCAATTCCCTCCAGCGGCTCCATTTCTCCCCCCTCTTTTAAGCGCGCTCTGTTATGCTCCGTCATGGAACCGGGGCCGACGGATATCCTCGTTTTTGTGCTCTTTGTCGTCATCGGTGCGGTGTTCGTATGCTTGGGTGCCAGAGCCGTGCGCGTGTAGTCCCGCCCATGGGGCGGAGGGCACGGGCCGACCCCTCTAGGATGGAACAAAAAGAAAACGCACGGCAAGTTCCGGATGAAAAGGTCCCATTTGTTTCTCATCCCGGGAGGGGCCCCCTGATATACGTAGCGATATTGCCAACCGGTTTAATACCGGCGGGGCTCGCCATCGCCACCGTGATGCCGGCGGCGATGGCAGTCTTTTCCTTGAACGGACATCGGAACCGAAGATTCAGTCCATCCGGTATATCACGAAGCCGGACCATATCTTCGGGAAGAAGTATGTGGTCTTCTTGGGCATGCGTTTGCCCTGCATCGAAAGGTCCCAGACGGTCTCCAGGTCCGGCCTGTTGAGGACGATGGCAAGATCGTAGCCTCCGGCGGACATCTTCTCGTTCACCGATGTCAGTTCCGCATCGTAGTCCACCTGGGATTTCCCCTCGTCCCACTTATAGACGTCCTTCAGTATCTTCTCCTGGGCCACATAGGTGTCCAGGGCCCAAAGTCCCTCTCCCGGATAACGGGCAAGATAGCATTTTCCGGAACGGAACCTGAGTCCCATCATCCAGTTCCCCAGGTCTTTCTCCATCTCCTCCGCGGAGACCTCTTCCATCTCCAGGGATTCGGACATCTTCCTGATCGCATTCTTCTCGGAGATGCTCTCCGTCTTCACGAGGCGGTGCGTCGGCCAGATGGACAGGCCGGGGTCCGATGAGGATACGAGGGTGGCGAGGACGTAGCCTTTCTTTTCCGAGCCCCGGTTCTCCTGGGAATATGCCAGGGCCGTTTCGTACCTGTGGTGGCCGTCCGCGATCAGCATCTTCTGGTCGCTCAGTTCGTATGTTATCTCGTTGCAGATCTTCTCGTCGCTCAGACGGGAGTACCTGTGCTCCACGCCGTCGTCGTCCACGTATCTGTAGACGAGAGCGGCGTTATCCCGTATCTTCCTGTTAAGCTCGGGTCCGAAGGAATCGTGAATGCCGAATATGGATTCCAGATGGGACTCCATGTCCCTAAGGAGGTTGAGGCGGTCGGCCTTCACCTTGGAGAAGGTCTCCTCGTGGGGAACCACGTTGCCGTCCTCGTAAGGTTCGGTCTTGAGTATCCCGACGATGCCCGTGCGGGTCATCTTTTCCCCCCCGTCCTCGAAGGTCTGCTCGTATATGTAGAACGATTCCGCGTCCTGTTTAAGCGAACCGTCCGCCATCCATCCGTCCAATTCGCGCCTGGAGCTGCGATATCTCCTGTCCGGGTCCGGGTTGAGCGTCAGCCGGGTGATGTTATGGGCTTTGCTCTGAAGCTTTACAAGATAGGACGGATCGATGACGTCGTAAGGGGGACTGATCCTGTCTCCGATGGAATCTCCGGCCGAAATCGCGGGCCTGTATCCTGGGAAAGGTAAGAATGTAACCATATTTGCTCGCTCAAAGCATATATTACGGCTATATCAAATAACCGCGGTTACTTAGCAGATCCTGGGTACGGGGTCGCCGATGGGGGGCTCCAGTATGCGTCTCCCGCCGACCTCTGTCCTCAGCATCACTCTTCCGTTGCCCTTGCCTGCATATCCTATCAGCGAGGCGTCCCTCCCTTCCGGGGTGGACCGCAGGGCCTTCAGCACCTCGTCCGCCATCTCGGGGACGCAGGACACCACGCACTTGCCCTCGTTGCCTATGCTCAGCGGATCAATGCCCAGAAGGTCGCATGCGTTTACGACGCCGTCCCTCAGGGGGATGGACTGGTAATCGACCTCGATGTCCACGCCGGACTTGGAGGCAAGCTCGTTCAGAGTGTTCGCCAGACCTCCGCGCGTGGAATCCTTCATGGTAACTATGCCACCGGCCTTCAGCGCCTTCTCGATCATCATGTTCAGAGGTGCCACGTCGCTCTGCACCTCGCTTTCGAAACCGTACCCTTCGCGGAAGGACATCAGGGCGATCCCGTGGTCCCCGACGTATCCGGAGACGATGATCGCATCGCCGGGTGCGATGTTCGAGTCCGTGCACCAGTTCCCCGTCACGGTTCGGTACTCCTTAGCCTTGGCGAAGTTGGCGTCCAGGTACTCGGACCTCCTTCCAACCGCCGAGGTGGCCATGAACATCTGGTCTACAGCGCCCGCTTCGACGACCTTAGTGTCCCCGGTCTCGATGGGGACCCCGCATTCCTGGCACGTCCTTCCCGCGCTCGACATGACCCTGTCGACGATATCGGTGTCGAGGCCCTCCTCTATTATTGTCGAGCAGCCCAGAGCGAGAGGTGTCCCTCCCATGACCGCGATGTCGTTTACGGTGCCGGACACCGAGATCCTGCCCAGGTCGCCTCCGGGGAAAAAGAGCGGTTTGACGGTATGACCGTCGATGGTGAAGACGATGCCGTCCACAACGGCGGAGTCGTCCATGGAATCCAGCGGGACGTCCGTTTTCACTTTGGGGAAATGACAGATGATGTGTTTCGACAGGAACTCCTGCATCGCTTCCCCGCCGGCACCGTGATTCAATACGACCTTGGTCATCGTTGCGTGATGAAGGAACGTGGATAAAGACTTGTCCCGGGAGGGCTTTGGAACGGATAATAAAAATAAGGCTTCGACGGTAGCGGCCCTACGGACCCTTGGGGTAGCGGATTATCCTGTTGGCCTTCGAAGCCGATGACCCGGGTTCGAATCCCGGGGGGTCCGCCATTTTTTTAAGACGCCGTCGGCGGAGGCGATGAAAGGGGCCGGAGGCCCCGCCTTTACCTTTCGTGTGCGGAATACAGTCCTGACACGCTCGAGATGGCCAACGTGCCCTCTGGACTTCTCTGATGAGCTCGCTGTATGTGAAGCCGTCCCTGAGGTCGAGCACCCTGTTCACGGCGAATATCTGGAGGGTGTAGGTGTGCCTCCCATCGGTTGGCCACATGCCCCCGTACCTCACGTCCGTGAACCCTCCTTCGTGGCCGCTGTAGCTGCTGTAGCCCTGCAGGAAATCCGTGGCCGTGAGGCTCTCGTTCTCCTCGACCTTCGTCCTCCTCAGGTTGGCTCCCATCCAGTTTATCCATGCGAACCCGAGTTCGGGAACAGTGTCGTAGTCGATCAGGATGAATGCAAAAGATACCGTTCCCTCCGGCGGGTTAATAATTTCGAACGGAATGGAGCGGCTGGGCACAACGTCATATATGAACTCGCTGCCCCTCGAGCCGAATCTGTCCTCGAACCAGCCGTCAACGATACCTGAGCTGAGCACCTTCATCCATATTCCCCATGTATGGTGTCTTCAGTCGTTTATTTACATTTGTCCGATTGGATTATTTTTTTTCTTTGGGCGCGCGGCCCGAAATGAAGAACCTGTCCCCGTCTCCCGGAGGATTAGTTTGAAGAAGCGTATAGTATGGGTTGTCGAAAGGAGAAGAGATATAGTCGTCCAGCTCCGGGTCCATGCTCCTGAGGATGGTGATCAGCGTGTCCCTCATGTGAAGCAGGTCTTCAGTTTCAACATTCCCGAAGTACTCTTCCATCTTCGAGTCTTCGAAATCCATCACGCGCTCGGCCAGATTCCTGCCCATTTCGGTGAGGTGGATCTTGTATCTCCGGCTCTGAGGGGTCTTGCGGTCGTTATACACGTACCCTTCCTGCATGAGGGTCTTGATGACCCTGCTTGTGTTGGCCACGTCGTAATCTAGGAACTTCGATAGCTCCACCATTGTCTGTCCGTCTTTCAGGTTCAGCGCTACAAGGTATATGGTGTGAGCGCTGGTCAGCCCGGTGTCTGCTATCTCTTCGTTGACGTTTTTCCTCATTATCTTCGTAACACGGTCGAAGAATATCGGAAGGAAAGAACTCCAATAGGGACTCGTCCAGCGTCCGCCGCTCATACCATTCACCAATGCTAACGGGTTATTATATTTATGTAAATATTGCGCGAGGACAGCGTTTTTAGGGTCAAGCCCGGGAGGAAAAAATACTATTCCCCGCGATCGTGCGGTTACCCGCGCGATATCATATGATATATCTATGTGTATTTAACTGTTGAGTTGTCAATATAATTATTCATAATGTCGCAATAATAAGCACAAATGTACAATTTTTTCTTATTTTTATCCTCATCAATATTAAAATATCGAAATAATGAGCAAATCGGTACGTCAAAAATATAGAGTAAGCTTTGACATATCAACCTATATATTGAGTTATCAATAACATTAAATATCGTAGAACAGATGTTTCATCCACACGTGCATCGTAAAAAGTGCATGCAAGGGGGAGACGCCCTTGGACAGATCTTCGGGACGTAACGTCTGGAAACCGTTCGGAGCACCTCTGAAAATTAACATAGAAGGACTGCTCGGGCTAAAGATCAACAGTTGCGAGCATTTCGGAAACATGTTGAAGAGATAAGAGGTATTAGCATGGTAGCAAACGCAGAAAGCATTGTAAAAGAAAAAAAAAGAACCGCATCAAGTGGGGTTTCTTCTGGGCCATAATGTGCGCTGTCCTCTGGGGGATGGGCTATGTCCCGCTGACGATCCTCTGGGGCGGTCACCCGCTGCAGCAAAGCCATGGTCGAAGTGGCCAAGGTCGACGGAATTTAGATCGGTGTCGGCGACCCCGCCGGCATGTCGATCGCCCACATGATGGCTTCCGGACTCGGAGGCATCAGGACCTCCGGAGACCTTGTCGCCAGGATGCAGTTCGCCAGAAAGATGAAGACCCCCGCCGCGAAGGAATACGTCGCCAAGAAGCTCGGAGTGTCCGTGCTCGACCTGACCGACGTATACGTGATGAGGGACCTCCGCGAAGCGCTCGGGATCGGAGTGACCGTGGGACTCCCCGGAGCACCCAGAGGCATCGCTGCGAAGATGAACATCGAGAAGCTCCTCGACATCGAGATCAACTGCTGCGAGATCTTCCGCAAGATGACCTCGAAGAGGTAAACTATTTGGCGGGCATCGCCCGCTTTTTTATTTTTCAATAAGGAACGTCTCAAGGGACAGACCGTAGCCGCGACCGGGAGACCGAACGCGGGCAAGGTCAGTGGCCGGGGTACACCACGAGGGACTCCACGTCGTATCCCTCCAGCTTCTTCCTGCCTTCGAGGCCCGCGAGCTCGATGACGAAGCATATCTTGACGACCTTCCCGCCCAGCTTCTCAATCATCTTGACCATGGCCTCGGTGGTGCCGCCGGTGGCTATCAGGTCGTCGACGATCACTACTCTCTGTCCCGGTTTGATGCAGTCCTTGTGCATCTCCAATGTAGCGGTGCCGTACTCAAGGTCATACTCCTGGGATATGGTGGCCCTCGGGAGCTTGCCCTTCTTTCTGACTATGATGAAGCCCTTCTTGAGGGCGTACGCGACCGGGGCCCCGAATATGAAGCCCCTCGACTCGGACCCCGCCACAAGGTCGAAGTCCACTCCTTCGAGCATGTCGACGATCCCGTCGACCGAAAGAGAGAACCCTTCGCTGTCCTGCAGGACGGTCGTTATGTCCCTGAACATTATTCCTTTGGTCGGAAAGTCCGGTATGGTCTGGATATAGTCTTCGACTGTCTTCATGTGAGCGTAATGAGAACCGGTAGTTCAGTATAAAAAGCCGATTATCGGAAAAATCCAAAAGCCCCCGAGAGGGGTAAGGGCCCGGCGGAGCCGGGATTGTTGCGGTCATCAGTCGGGTCTTGCAGACTGTTCCGGCGAGGGTCAATCAGAGTAAAGCGCCATCAGGCCAGTCTTCTGCTCTTTGTTACCGCAGTACCATACTGAACAATCTTCGCCGCAGATCTTTGTGTTATTTCGTTTGCCGATAGCCACTTACCTCCGACATATACAACTGATTACTACTATTTATATCAGTCGTTTAACGATTTACGTCAATAAACGAATAAAAACTACGAATTTCGTAAATAATATTATTGAATCATCAAAAAATATTCTTGCAATTAAAAATCTCACACACGGGGGAGGTCCGCACTCGGATGAAAAAAGAAGGATGCCGGCCGGGCCGGCTAATCAGTTTCAGTTCAGTTGCTCGGAGCAGAACGGACAGAATTTCGGGGTTTTGGCAAGTCCCTTCAGATCCTCTCCGCAGTACGGACAGACGCTGAACTTCTTCTGCCCTCCCGCCGATGTCGGGGCGGCGGAATAGGCGGCCTGCTGCTGTACTGCGGTCGGGCTCCCGATATCGTCCCTGGCCTGCTGCTGGGGGGACGGCTTTCCGCAGTTCCCGCAGTATTTGTAGGGATAGTCGTTAGGCGTGCCGCAGTACGGGCAAAGGACCTTGGGGACCTGCCCGGACGGCTGCTGGGGAGCCTGCTGCTGCTGGAGCTGCTGATACATCTGGGGGAACAGGAGCATTCCCGTGCCCACGGCCGCACCTCCCTCGGAATTGCCAATGGCGTCGGCCATGCGGTCCATGACCGCGTACTTCTTGAAGGCCTCACCGTTCTTGGAGCTGAACTGCAGGTACTGGAACACCTTCTCCATGTCCTCGTCGGTCGTCCTGAGCTCCGATATCTTCAGTGCGAGCAGCTCTATGCCCCTCTGCGTGAAGTAAGGCTCGATCAGCGCCTTGGTGGAGGTGGACGCCCTCTCGAGGTTCGTGTACACGTCCATGTAGTACTGCTCGGTGAGCTGCTGGGTTATCTGCTCGTTGATGAAGCTCTTCATGAAGGCGTTGACGTCGCCGGTGCTGTAGGCGCTCATGCCTCCCACTATCTGCGTGAAGAACACGGCGATGTCCTCCTTCTTGACGCGGAACTGGTAGTCCCCGTTCGCCATGAGGGTTATGGGCACGTCGTATTCGTGCGCCGCCTTGATCATTCCCCTGATGCCCCACCTGCCGTTGAACATCTTCAGTGAAACGTAGATGATCTGCACCTTGAAAGGGGTCTCCTTGTATCCCAGAGCGATCTGATAGAGCTTGGTGAGCCACGGGATGTTCGATGACATGACCGAGTGCCTTCCAGGCTCCAGTACGCCGGTGAGCTGCCCGTCCCTTATGAAAAGCGCTACCGCATGCTCGGGGACGGTGACGGAGGTAAGGGTCCTCAGATCGTTGTACTCGTATGTGTAGATTATATCGTCCGGACCCTGGCTCTCCCAGTTTACCACGTTGGTCTTCTTTTCTGCCATTGCATTCACTCCCTGACCCCTTCCATGAAGCCCCTCATAACGGTCTCCCTCTGGTTGTAGTCCTCGATCATCCTGTCGACGGTCTTCTCGATCTCCCTGAGGGGGGCTTTTATGGCGTACTCTCCCGAATCAATCTTTGCCACCAGGTCTGCGACCTCCTTTCTAAGAAGAACGGTGCCGTCGACCAGTTTAGCGTCCCAGGATACGAGCATATCCAGCTCGTCCTCCAGTATCTTGACGGAGGCGTGCCATCCGCTGTATCCGTTCACCGCCTTCTGCACGGAGATGTGGTACTTGTCCACTTTCGTGCGTATCCTCTCTGCGTCCCTCATCAGGTCCATGTCCTTTATTGCGGCCCTCTGGATGGTGGCCATGTCGTTCTTCGCGCCTTCCAGCGTGCGTGCGACCTCCTGCCTGATGGCCCTGTCCTCGTCTCTGCGGAGGTTCTTCTCTTTATATCCCCTGTATATGGGTATGTAAAGCCCGATGCGCTCCACCAGGGACGTGTTCCCCCTCATGTGGACTCCAACTTCTTCTAAAGGCATCTTCAATCACTTCCTGTTCTTTATTGTAATCACTATTCCGACCGCGGCAACCGTCAGCAGTATCAGGGCCACGGGGGCCAGCCAACCGAGGTCCGTGTGGAACCACATGTATCCGGCGAGGCCGATGACGAGCATCAGGGCCCCGAGCACAAGGTTATAGTCGCTGTTGCTCGGACCGAAGTTGGTCGTCCCGCCCCTCTGCATGGGGGACAGGACGGCGAAGGTCAATCCCATTATCATTAGCACGACCCAGAGGATTATGTCGATCCCCTCGTCCATTACGCTGTAGGCCACCAGACCGATGACCACCGCGATCAGGAACATTGAGCCGATCACTGCGGACAGGGTCCTGTTGGCCAACTTGTCCTTGTTTGTCATTTCCTCTATCTCCTTTTTCATAGTACTATCAGCTGATTGATGTCGGTCCTCTTTATCCTCTCGGGCAGCAATTTCCCGAATCCGTCTATGATGACGGAGCTGCCGGACACCTTGCACGGGACGTATATCAGGTTCTTCACGTACGGCTTGCTGAGCCTCAGCTTGCTGTTGCTCTGCGTGCGTTGAACGAGATAGTTCTCGGTTAGGTGCTCAGCCTCCTTCTTGGTGCTGAGCGGGGCAATTATCTTTCTTGCTCCCGGGCTGCCCGGCCGGGCGGTCTCGGAAAGGGCACCTATGCCCTCGCCGCCGCTGATGCTGGTCTCCGACCCGCGGAGTCCGGCCAGGATGCTGGTCTCCGGGCGCAGTGCGAAAATGTCCGTCACTCCGGACGCGGGATTGGTCAGGCACCCCGCGTCGATGGCGAAATCACCCGGCACCAGGATGTCCTCCGTTACCTCGACGCTCTTCTTGGACCACAGGGCCCCGGTAACGAAGCTGTATCTCAGGTCCACGTCCCAGAACGGGAACAGGTAGTCCCCGTCCCCGGAAGCTATGAGCACCGTTCCCGAGCCGCTCCTGGCACCCAGCGCCTGGGACAGATGCTGGAACAGCTCGCTGTTCCTGTCCTTGGTCCTCAAGATGGTCCAGTTGCTGACGTTGGGGTACTGTATCCTAGAGATCTTGGCGAGGGCCCCGAGGGTCTTGACCGGATCGCCGCCGGTGGAGGACGAGCTCTTGACCAGGTCTGCCACCGCGCTCACCTGCGAAAGTTCGCGCTCCACTCCCTGGTACATTATGGCCATCGAAGGCACCGAGAACAGGTTGTCCCTCACGTCTTTGAGACCGTTGACGCCCTTCTCCAGATACCCTATGCTTCCCATAGGGTCCCCGTTGAGGAGCTTCTCGCATCCCGTGCATGCCTGTGCCAATGCCGAAAAGCGCTTTGACACCGGAGCATATTCGTTTGATTTTGAAAGCATCTCGGACGCCTGTGAGAAGTTGTTGCTCATGAGCACATATCTTCCCGGTTTGTCCTCATGGAGCAGCTTCACGTTGTTGATCATCAGCGCATACGCCCTCACCAGGTCTTCCGCACCGTTGAGATCCCTGCGGTCTCCGCTGTCGACCGCAAGAGGGGAAAGCCCTTTGATCTTGGCGTCGAATTCGAAGGCGGACGCTGACGTGTGCACGGGCTTCGCGGCGTTGTCCGTGGTGAAAGGCATCACGAAAAGCGGATTCGTCATGAGGGTGTTCGCCGCGAACTTGTACTCGGTTATCTCGGCAGAGATCCTAGGCCTGACGGTGGTCACGTAGATGTTGTGCCTTGCAATCGAGTCGACGTTCTCGGCCTGGGACATGGAGAGCCCGCCCGGCATGGCGTTGCTTACCCAGGACCTGACCTGGTCCATGACCTGGTCCAGGTACGCTTTGGCATCTATGCGCTGCTGGGTCGTTCCGCAGCTGCGGCACGTTATATACGGCGTGTCGGCCTCGACGTCCTTGGCTTCGAACGGCGCACCGCAGTATTTGCACCTGAGCATTACCATGTCTTCCAAATTATCACCTTATCGATCTGACGGCGGACCAAAGTGCGACGATCTCCGCCTGCAGCCGTGCTTCCATCGCCCTCATCTCGCTCATGGCCTGGTTGTGGTAGGCCTTGGCTATGTCGTCCGCCCTGGCGGATATGCCTTTGTAGCATGCCCTGCAGGCATATATGGATCCGTAATCTTCGCTCTCGGACCTTAGGGGCTCGCCCTCGCCCGACTTCCTCAGCATCGGTGAGATCTCGCTGGAAATCGGGAAGAAGTGTATGCCCAGGCCGGAAGCGGTCCTTCCGCAGAACCAGCATTTGCACGTCCTGGAGTAATCGTTTACCAGTCTCAGGTTGGACTCTCCCGTGTCCCCGACCTGTTTCCGGTATCCGTAGGCGATCTGCTGGTACTCCGCGGCCTTCTTCGGGTCGTCCCAGACCGTGCCGGACGCCAGAGACTCGTATCCCATGGCCAGCAGAACCATCCCCTCCCTGATGCCTGTCCTTGTCGTGTCGTTGAGGAAGATCTCGTTCATCTTGAGGGTCTCGTTGCCCACTTCCGACTGATACCTCTGGGCTAGTTTCAGGAGCCTGTTGCCCTTCTCCAGCAGCACGGTCGAGGCGCCGTTCATGTTGAACGCCTGTATCTCCTCTACCGCCAGTTCGCACTGGACGATCATCATCGGGACGCTCACCGTGGTCAGGCCGAAAGTGAACTCCCTGGCGGCGGTGGCCTTCAGGGCGTTGAGGAGGTTCCTGTAAGCCGATATGTCCCCTAGCCTTCCGCGCATGTCGATCATGCACACAAGTACCGATGATATATCGTCGGGCCCGCCGTCCTTCTCGATAGACTTCATCAATCTTCCGCGGGCTTTTTCAAACTCGCCCTGTTTTATGAGGTCTATGGCTTGTTCATAAAGGGCATCCGCATTTTTGAAAAGTGAAAGGGCCATTGTTTTTTTTCCTTCGGCACTGGATTGCGTGTCAAAGGTAAAATACTATTCCAGACGGCCTGTTCCGGCGCCCTTTGCGCACACGCGGCCACACGACCCCGGACATAGGGACTATGTCGCCGTCATTCGCTCTCATCTGGAGTTAACAATAAAAATATTAAATATTATTAGACAAATGTCTAATTCAATTTTAATAATGAATACATTTGTCAGGGGGTTTCGGAAAGATTTAAATGAAATAAATCGCTCACCCCGAACATGGACAACAGCAGGTTTGCGGCTGTGGAGAAGGCGTTCGGAAGAGAACCGGTCAAAGCGGTCCCGCCCGGTACCAACGTTTCCGACTACTACGGGTGCAACGTGTTCAACAGGAAGAACATGAGGAGATACCTCTCCCAGGAAACGAGAAGGTCCATATACGAATCCATCGAAAGCGGCAAGACCCTCGACATCTCCGCGGCCGAGCACGTCGCCGAGGGCATGAAGCGCTGGGCGATGGACATGGGCGCCACGCATTACACGCACTGGTTCCAGCCTCTAACCGGCGGCACGGCGGAGAAGCACGACGCCTTCGCAACCCCCTACGGCCGCGACGAATCTCTCGAAACGTTCTCCGGCGCGCTTCTCTGCCAGCAGGAGCCCGACGCCTCCTCGTTCCCCAACGGGGGCCTCCGCAACACCTTCGAGGCCCGC
>DAMX01000036.1:11635-11780 GCA_002497195.1 Methanomassiliicoccaceae archaeon UBA354
TCCGCAACACCTTCGAGGCCCGCGGGTATACGGCGTGGGACCCCTCGTCGCCGGCGTTCATCGTCGGGGACGTGCTTTGCGTGCCTACGGTTTTCATATCATATACGGGGGAGGCCCTGGACTACAAGACCCCCCTGCTCAGGTC
>DAMX01000028.1:0-179 GCA_002497195.1 Methanomassiliicoccaceae archaeon UBA354
CCCTCCGGGGGTAAGGCACATTATTGGGACCGCTGGCGCTAAGCCAGAGGAAGGAGAGGTCAACGGTAGGTCAGTATGCCCTGAATCTCCTGGGCTACACGCGCGCTACAAAGGGCGGGACAATGGGTTCTGACACCGAAAGGTGTAAGCAATCCCGAAACCCGTCCGTAGTTCGGATT
>DAMX01000028.1:412-9812 GCA_002497195.1 Methanomassiliicoccaceae archaeon UBA354
CGAAACCCGTCCGTAGTTCGGATTGAGGGTTGTAACTCACCCTCATGAAGCTGGATTCCGTAGTAATCGCGAATCAACAACTCGCGGTGAATATGCCCCTGCTCCTTGCACACACCGCCCGTCAAACCATCCGAGTTGGGTTTCAGTGAGGTTACCCCTAATTAGGGTATTCGAACTGAGATTTAGCAAGGAAGGTTAAGTCGTAACAAGGTATCTGTAGGGGAACCTGCAGATGGATCACCTCCTAAGCAGGGTGGGGCTCACGCCCCACCCTCAACCAAAACTAAGTGTGTAAAAAAACGAAATAAGCAAGGAAATCTAAACGGATTTCCCGCGATTCCTTGGCAGCTTGCCATGCACTAAACGTAGCATCGAACGTCATAAGAATTTTTTTTATCTCTTTTAATGTCATTTTATCTTGTTCTGCCGGGGATTTATCCGTGCGGAAGGGCACTCAGGTATGCCGCCGCATCGGCGGGGCCATGCCGAATATGGCAGATCGACGGGTTTAATTTCGTTCCGACAGCCTCAGGCGCTCATCTTCAGCTTTTCGCTTCGATAATCGACGATCTGTGAAAATGCTGCAAACTCATCTCAGGCCGAGGTCGTCCCTCGGACCCGTCTTTATGGACGGGACGCCGTCCTCGCCGACGGGCCAGAGGTATTCACTTCAGCAGAGCCTTCGCCAGCTGTTCGGCCGATGCCAGGTCCTTCTCGTCAGGCTTCCACATCGAGCGGATGCTCTCCTCCACTACCTGGAAGCCCGCCTCCGCAAGCTCCTTTTTCAGAACCGCCACACCCTCTCCGCTCCATCCGTAGCATCCGAACGCTCCGGCCTTCTTGCCTTTGAACTTCAGGGACTTCATGTAGCGGACGGTTCCGCTGACGCTTGTCAGCACATCGCCGACTACCGTGGGGGAGCCCACCGCTACGGCCTTGGACTTGAAGACCTCGGCCATGATCTCGCTCTTGTCGGCCTTGGAGCAGTTGAACACCTTCACCATGGTCTCCGGGCTGATCCTCCCTGCCGCCGCAGCGATCCCGTGGGCGATGGCGGCGGTGCCCTCCCACATGGTGTCATAGACTATCGTAAGCTGGTCTTCCCTGTATCCGGCAGCCCATTCGGAATATTTCCGGACGATCTGCATCGGCTCATCCCTCCATATGGCACCGTGGCTCGGGGCGATCATATCTATCGGCAGACCCATGGACCTAATCTCGTCGATCTTCTTGGTGACGAAGGACGAGAACGGATTGAGTATGTTCGCATAATATCTCATCGCTTCCTTTTCAAGCAGACACAGGTCCGCAGTGTCGTTGAATAGCCCTCCCACGGCGAAATGCTGTCCGAAGGCATCGTTCGAGAATAGTATGTTGTCGCCCGTAAGATAGGTCGCCATGCTGTCCGGCCAGTGGAGCATCCTCATCTCGATGAAAACAAACTTCTTCCCGTTGCCTATGTCCACCGAGTCGCCGGTCTTCACTGTCCTCAGGTCCCATCCTTTCTTGCCGTATTGGCCTTCCAGGCTCTTAACGGCGTTGGCGGTGCAGTATATCGGTACGTCGGAGAGCTCTTTCATCAGTTCAGGTAGCGCTCCGGAATGGTCGGCCTCCCCGTGGTTCATCACCACCATGTCTATGTTCTCCAGGCCGACTTCTTTCCTGAGATTGTCGACGAACTCCGACCTGTGCGGCGTCCAGACGGTATCAATGAGCACGGTCTTGCCCTCTTCGACAAGATATGCATTCTGGCTCGATCCGTTTGTTATGGTGAAGTCGTCTCCATGGAATTTCTGAAGCTCCCAGTCCAAATATCCGACCCAGCTTACGTTGCCCTTTATGTTTTCTTTCAAGCACGCACCTCCTAAGACGACGGTTCTATGGGAGGGGCGGATATATATCGTATAGGTCCGCCGGTCGTTTTCAAACATCTTCCCCGTTTTCCGCACATATTTCTATCGGAACGATAATCGGCTGATATGGTCGGAGGAGTCAGGGCGGTATATCCCGGTTTCATCGTCTGGGCACTTTTTCTGCTTCTTGCGGCATATCTTATCACAGTTTCCCGGGCCGGCGCCCTGGAGTCTTTCATGATGGTCCTCTTCGCATCGTTCTCGGCCGTGATAGCAACGGAGGGCCTCCACGAGATATCGGGGCACAGGCCCGTCGGAACGCTGAAAGAGTTCTCGTCCATGTCCCGGGAGGAACTGTCGATGTACTCTGAAAGAAGGATCGGCACGGTAAATGGGGCCCTGCATATCCTCACAGGATTGATGGTGTCCTCGTCCCTTCTGCATAGGGCTTTTTTCTCGGAGGAGTTCATATTGGTGCCCTTCTTCATGTCCCTTATCCCAGCGGCCATAATGTTGGCTGTAGGCAGCTACTGGGTAAATTACGGGTCTTTCTTTAAGACAAGGGAGGGCAGAACGGCGCTCGGATCACGCGGCATCGGCCCGGCGGCAAGGACGACATTCTCCCTTCTGGTCGCCTTGGGCGCCTCGTACGGCCTGGCCAATCTTTTCGCCGTCATATGAGCCAGGCCCGATAATTCAGTGGTAGTCCTGCCCGGATTCGAACCGGGGTCGCCGGCTCCAAAGGCCAGCATGATTGACCGCTACACTACAGGACTATGGGCGGTTATCCGCTTCGGTTATTTAACGTTCTTCCGATGAGATATGTGGGGCTGCATCCGGTGATCTCGGCTTCGCAGAACGTCCCCAGCCGTATGTCCTCGGCCATACCTACGGGCCTGTAGTTGTCGGTCCTTGCTATCACGGAACCTTCTTTCCCTTCCTCGGTGACGAGCACTCTGAAGGTCCTGCCGATAAGCTCCTCGTTGTTGGCAAGCTCCACCTCGTTCTTTACATCGGTAAGTTCCGTCGAACGTGCCTTTATCAGGCGACCGTTGACCTGGTCCATCTCTGCGGCCCTGGTCCCCGGACGGGGCGAGAACCTGGTGATGTTCACTGTGTCGGCCCTCAGGACGCGCAGAAGGTCCACGCTCTTCCTGTGGTCTTCTTCCGTCTCCCCCGGGAAGCCCGCTATCATATCGGTGGAGATGCTGATCTCCGGGTACCTGGAACGTATGTTTCCAACCAGTGACAGGTATTCCTCTGCGGTATACCCGCGTCTCATGGCCGACAGTACAACGTCGCTGCCGCTCTGTACCGGTACATGCAGGAACCTATAGACCCGGGGATCTTCGAAGACATCCATAAGGCCGTCGGCGATGGGAGCGAGCCAGTCCGGGTTCATCATACCCACGCGTATCCTGAAGTTTCCCGGCAATTCCAGCATCTCGGACAGCAGTTCCGGCAGACTGGAGCCGATATCACGGCCGTAGCATGCGGTGTCCTGGGCCGTGACCAATATCTCCTTCGCTCCTCTCTTCAGCCTTTTTTCGAATTCGGCGAGCAGCTCATCCACCGGGTAGCTGAGCAGCTTCCCTCTCGCGAAACGGGTGATACAGTAGGAGCATGCGCCAAGGCAACCCTGTGCGATCGGCAATATCGCCGAGGTGCCGGTCTCCTTGTTGTCCAAGGGGTGCCAGCATCCATATTTGCTGCCGACTTTGTCTGAGAACTCGGAGTAATTCTTGGGGGGGATGATCAGAGAGTCCGGAAGTCTTACGGAGATTCTTCCCGGCTGCACCTCGGCCATGCAACCGGTCACGATGACCTCTTTGCCCAAGCCTCTGAGCTCGGTCATCCTCCTGACCATTTTCTTTTCGGTCGCGTCCACCACGGTGCAGGTGTTCAAGATCACCACGTCCGCCGTCTCAGCGGACGAGGCCTCCTCATAACCCATGCCCGACATACGTTCCGAGAGCTGGGCGCCCTCGCCGTAGTTCATGGTGCAACCGTAGGACTCGACGAAATATCTCATGGTATTCAGCGGGTCGCCGCTTCGTTCGTCACCTGTCCGAAGGCGGTCTTATTGGATATGTTCGTCACCTTTGCGTGGACGCGTGCCCCTTTCGTGGTCCCGGGGATTATTATGACGAAGTCGTTGAATTTGCCTATCCCGTCTCCTTTCTTGCCCACATCGGTGATCAGGATCTCGAGCACGTCGCCGACCTTCAGCGCGTTGGCGTCTGTCTTGACGGTCTTACGGACGGATATCGGCCTGCGCGCGCCGCACGCTTCGCACTCGAGCACCATGACCCTGTCGTCCTTGACGAGTTTGGTATCGGGGCGTCCGCATTCGGTGCACACGACATATGTGTCCATATACTGCTGCAGCCTGTCGGAGATGGTCTGAGACGAGATCTTCGCTTTGAAGACGGCCCTTCTGTTATCCACGTCGCCGGGCGCGCCCAGCTCCCTGAGCAGGAAGTGCAGGAGATGCTGAGGGTCGCGCCTGACCTTGTCGGCGATGTCCATGAAATTCCTGAGGATGGTTATCTTCCCTTCCTGAATGATGTCCAGTTCCGGAAGCACGAACCTCTCGTGGTTCTCTATGGTCTCCGGGAGGTTCAGTTTCGCTCTTGTGAGCAATGCCAAGTAATCTTCTTCGTTCCCCATTTTATCTCCAATCTCCGCTAGGCTGAGTAGCATTTAAAGGTTATGCCCGCGCACGGGTGCATGCTTTTATCGTGCGGTGTCATCATGGCATCATGCGCCCATCCTTTTCCGAGGCAGCGGAAGGCACGATGCCCTCGTATATCATGAAGCTCGTCGAGGTGGCAGAGAGGCCGGGCATGATATCCTTCGCCACGGGGCTACCGGACAATTCGTATTTCGATACGGCGGCGCTCAAAGAGTCTGCGGAGAGGGTGCTCGGCGGGGAAGGCGCGTCTTCCGCCCTGCAATACGGGGCGACCGCCGGCTACCGCCCGCTCAGAGAGAAGATAGCGGAACGTTGCAGGTCGGAACTGGGTTTCGACGCATCCGCGGACGACGTCTTCATGACGAACGGCTCCCAGGAATGCTTCGACCAGCTGGGCAGGATGTTTCTGAACCGCGGGGATATGATGGCCGTGGAGAACCCGAGATATCTCGGTGCCCTTCAATCGTTCTCCTCTTACGGGCCGGATTTTCGGGGGATCGGGATGAGCGACGGCGGCCCCGACGAGGATACGCTGTCGGAAGCTGTCGGGGAAGGGGCGAAGCTTTTCTATTCGATACCCAACTTCCAGAACCCTTCGGGCAGGAGCTATTCCATAAGTGCCAGAAGGGCGGTCTCCGACATAATATCGGGCTCCGGATGCCTTCTCGTCGAAGACGACGCCTACGGGGAGCTGGGATTCGCAGGTCGCCCGAGGACACGGTGCTACTGGGGTCCTTCTCCAAGACGATCTCTCCCGGGATGAGGGTGGGGTGGATGGTCGTGCCCGAGTGGATGCGTGAGGCCGCCAACAGGTCGATGGAGGCGGCCTCGCTCCAGTCCGGATCGTTCGCCCAGAGGATAATAGACGATTTCCTGTCCAACAACGACTATGACAGATATCTCTCGTCTCTTCGCACGGGCTACGCAGAAAAGAAGAAAGCCTTCACGGACGCAATGGAGGAATATCTTCCCGATGAGATGGAATGGAACGACCCTGCGGGAGGCATGTTCATCCGGCTTAGGGCCCCGGAAGGTAACGATGTCATGAAACTTTTCGAACTGGCACTCAGCAAAGGACTGGTCACGATGCCGGGGCGCCCCTTCCACATTTCTGGCGGAGAAAACACGGTCCGGCTCAACTTCGCAACCCCGGAACGGGACGATATCGTTAAAGGGATGAAGATACTCGGAGAGGCCTGCAGACGCCTCTATTGTCTCTGACGCATTATATGTGCGTAATAAAATCAGATGCCAGGACCGTAAAAGGTCTTAAATAGGGGGTTATGATAGGCATGTTCCGCATATTGACCCGTCTATACGTGGTCTTTAAATACGCTGGAAATATCGCGTGCTATACTCGACGAAGGTGAAAGTTTGGGAAATGGTCTAAACACCGCAAGGAAAATGAAAGTGGACAGGCAGAAGTTCCGCTGGCTCGACAGAGGATACAAGAAGAGAGTGCTCAAGCTGAGGGAGAAGTCAGACCCGCTGGAAGGGTCCTCCCAGGCCAGGGGCATCGTGCTGGAAAAGGTCGGAATAGAGGCTAAGCAGCCCAACTCCGCCATACGCAAGTGCGTTAAGATCCAGCTGATAAAGAACGGACGCCAGGTCACAGCATTCGCGGTAGGCGACGGAGCTATCAACTTCATTGACGAGCACGACGAGGTCCTGATCGAAGGTATCGGCGGAAGGATGGGCCGTTCTTACGGAGACATCCCCGGTGTCCGTTTCAAAGTGATAAAGGTAAACAACGTCTCCCTGGATGAAATGGTCAGGGGAAGGACGGAGAAGCCGGTTAGGTGATTTTCATGGCAGACGAAACTTTAGAAACAACGGTTGAAGCCACTGAGGTGCTTTCCGCACCCAAGGCTCTTATGTTCGGTAAGTACGACTCCTCCGAGGTCGTAGTCGGCGACGGAGGTCTCGCGAAATATATCGACCTCGTTCCGACGAACATCCCCCACTCCGGGGGAAAGCACGCAAACAGATGGTTCGGAAAGTCGAAGCTGAGCATTGTCGAGAGGCTCATCAACGACATAATGAGGACCGAGAAGTACACAGGCAAGAAGATGAAGGCCTACAAGACCGTTTCCCAGGCTTTCGACATCGTTGCCACCAAGACCAAACAGAATCCGATACAGATACTTGTCATCGGGCTCGAGAACGCCGCGCCCAGGGAAGAGATCACCAGGCTTCAGTTCGGAGGAATATCCGTGCCCAAAGCCGTGGACATCTCGCCCCAGAGGAGGCTTGACATAGCCCTCCGCAATCTGAGCACGGGCGTGGTGCAGTCATCGTCCAAGAGCAAGAAATCCATATCCGAATGCTTGGCCGATGAGATGATACTAGCTTCCAGAGGAGACATGCAGTCCTTCGCGGTAGCCAAGAAGGAAGAGATCGAGAGGGTGGCCCAGGCCGCCAGGTGATCGTAACCGGTGTGTGAAACCAATGGGACGTAAAGAAGACAACGTAAACAAAGCAACTAAAATAATGAACTATCCGGAGTTCATCCGGAACATCGGTACCGCGGCCCACATCGACCACGGAAAGACGACGTTCTCGGACAACCTCATCGCAGGCGCGGGCATGATGTCCTCCGAGCTTGCGGGCGAACAGCGCGTCCTGGACTTCGACGAGCAGGAGTCCGCAAGGGGGATCACCATCAACGCCGCTAGCGCATCCATGGTCCACCACTTCGAAGGCAAGGACTTCCTGATCAATCTGATCGACACTCCCGGGCACGTAGACTTCGGAGGAGACGTCACCAGGGCCATGAGGGCCCTCGACGGCGTCTTCATCCTCTGCTGTGCGGTCGAAGGCATCATGCCTCAGACCGAGACGGTCATCAAACAGGCGATGAAAGAGCGCGTGAGGCCCATGCTGTTCATCAACAAGGTGGACAGGATGATAGTCGAACAGCAGGTCACCAAGGAGATGATGATCGAGAAGTTCTCCAAGCTCGTCGCCGAGTTCAACCACAAGCTGATGGTCAACCTGCCCGCACCGCTCAACAAGCAGTGGCAGGTCAGCATCCAGGACGGGACCGTCGGGTTCGGCTCTGCCTATAACAACTGGGCGATAACCGTCCCGGCGATGAAGAAGTACAACTTCACGTTCAGCGACATATTCGACTACTGCAAGCGCGAGGGAGGCCAGGCCGAGCTCGCCAAGAAGATACCCCTTCACGAGGTGGCCCTCGGGATGGCCATCAGGCATGTCCCGAACCCGGTCGAAGCCCAGAAGCTCCGTATCCCCGTCATCTGGAAGGGAGACAAGGAAACGCCGATGGGCAAGGCGATGATGACCTGCGACCCTAAGGGGCCCACGTCCCTGATGGTGACCAAGATCATCATGGACCCCCACGCGGGAGAAGTCGCTTTCGGCAGGCTGTTCTCAGGAAGGGTCAGGAAGGGAGACGTCCTTTACATATCTGGCATGGCCGCCCCCCAGAGGGTGCAGACCGTGGCTCTGATGGTAGGGGGCGACAGGATCGCCATCGAGGAGTGCGAAGCGGGGAACATCGTCGCTCTCACAGGCCTCAAGGATGCGATCTCCGGTTCGACGCTTTCTTCCGAAAAGGACACGGAGCCCTTCGAGAAGATGACGCACTACTCGGAACCCGTCGTCACAAAGGCCGTCGAGGCTAAGAACACGAAGGACCTCCCCAAACTGGTCGAGGTCCTGAGGTCCATCGCCAAAGCGGACCCGTCTCTTAACATAGAAATCAACAATGATACGGGCGAGCACCTGATATCCGGTATGGGAGAACTCCACCTGGAGATCACCGAATACCGCATCATCCACGAGCAGCACGTCGAGATCGTCTCTTCCCAGCCCATAGTGGTCTACAGGGAGAGCGTCAAAGGGCCGAACGCCAGCGAGTTCGAGGGTAAATCCCCCAACAAGCACAACAAGTTCTACTTCATAGTCGAACCTCTCGAGGAGGGTGTCATCGAGGCGATCCACAAGGGCGACATAGACCCCGACGCCAAGATCAAGGACCCCAAGGCCCTTGCGAAACAGCTCGAAGAGCTCGGCATAAGCAAAGACGAGGCCAAAGGCGTGGTGTGCTTCAAGAACACCAACGTCCTTATAGACATGACGAAAGGTATCCAATACCTCCATGAGACCATGGAGCTCATAAAGCAGTCGTTCGACGAGGCCATGGTCAGAGGGCCGCTCGCCAACGAGAAGGTCTCCGGGCTGAAGGTCAAGCTCATGGATGCAAAGCTCCACGAGGACACGATCCACAGAGGTCCCGCACAGGTGATCCCCGCGGTCAGGGACGGTATCTACGGTGCAATGTGCCAGGCAGAAAGAACTCTGCTCGAGCCGATGCAGAAGCTGTTCATCAGCGTCCCGCCCGACTACATGGGTTCCGCCGTCAACATGGTGACCCAGCGCCGCGGAACGATCATCGAGATGGGGCAGGAAGGGGCCGACGCGTCGGTCGCAGCCACAGTACCTGTTTCGGACATGTTCGGGTTCGCCTCGGACGTGCGCAGCGCCACCCAGGGACGCGCCCTGTGGTCCACCGAGAACTCAGGGTTCCAGCAGGTGCCCGCAGAGCTCCAGAAAAAGGTGGTGGCCGAGATAAGGACGAGGAAGGGACTCAACCCCGAGCCGTATGACGAAAGGTACTACGCCGGAGTGTAAACGTTAAATAATAAACATATTATGGCTTAATCAATCCAAGTAATATACATTAAGGAGAGAAAAAAATGGCTGACAAAGAGCACATGAATCTGGTCATCATCGGACACGTCGACCACGGAAAGTCCACCCTAACCGGTAGGATTCTTCTCGAGACCGGTGCTATCGACCCTCACATCGTAGAGAAATACAAGAAAGA
>DAMX01000028.1:10086-28978 GCA_002497195.1 Methanomassiliicoccaceae archaeon UBA354
AGAGGAGTCACCATCGATGTGGCGCACAAGAAGTTCTTCACAGACAAGTATTTCTTCACTGTCATCGACGCTCCCGGCCACCGCGACTTCGTCAAGAACATGATCACCGGAACCTCCCAGGCAGACGCAGCGATCATCACCTGCTCCGCCATCGAGGGGCCCCAGGCGCAGACCAAGGAGCACGTGTTCCTTGCGACCACCCTCGGAGTGAAGCAGGTCATCGTATCCATCAACAAGATGGACGCCGTCAAATACGACGAGAAGAAATTCATCGAGGCCAAAGACGCTATGATCAAACTCATGGCCAGCGTCGGCGCCAAGCCCATGGAGGTCATACCCGTGTCCGCGTACATGGGGGACAACATCAAGGTGAAGTCCGCCAACACCCCCTGGTACACCGGCCCCACCCTCATCCAGGCACTCGACAACTTCAAAGTGCCCGAGAAGCACACCGACAAGCCCCTCAGGTTGCCGGTGCAGGACGTCTACACGATCACCGGTATCGGAACCGTCCCCGTCGGACGTGTCGAGACCGGTGTGCTGAAGCCTAACATGAAGATCATGTTCGAGCCTTCCCACGTCGTCGGAGAGGTCAAGTCCATCGAAGAGCACCACGAGATCCTCCCCCAGGCGCTTCCGGGCGACAACGTCGGATTCAACGTCCGCGGTGTGGCCAAGAACGATGTCAAGAGGGGAGACGTCGCCGGACCGGTCGACAACCCGCCCTCCGTCGCGAAATCCTTCGTCGCTCAGGTCGTCGTCCTGAACCACCCGTCTGTGATCACGGTCGGATACACCCCCGTGTTCCACTGCCACACGTCCCAGACCGCGTGCAGGATCACTGAGCTGATCAAGACCATCGACCCCAAGTCCGGTGCCGTCAAGAAAGAGCACCCCGACTTCATTAAGACCGGTGACATCGCATTCATAAGGTGCGAGCCCACCAAGCCGATGGTCATTGAGACAGCGAAAGAGTTCCCGCCTCTCGGAAGGTTCGCCATCCGTGACATGGGACAGACCGTCGCAGCCGGTGCATGCATTGAGGTTGAGAAGTCCAACTGAGGACTTCCCGATTAATTAAGCAAGGGATCAAGATGTCACAGCGCGCAAGAATATCTCTAAGCGGGAGCGATCCGGTGAAGGTCGACAACGTTTGCGGCCAGATCAAGGCGATATCCCAGAGGACCGGAGTGGCCATACGCGGACCCGTTCCGCTGCCCACGAAGAAGCTCAGGGTACCCTGCAGGAAGAGCCCCGACGGAGAGGGAAGCGAGACATGGGACCACTGGGAGATGCGCATCCACAAGAGGCTCATCGACCTCGATGCCGACGAGCGCGCCCTGAGACAGCTCATGAGGATCGATGTTCCCGACGGCGTGAACATCGAGATAGTCCTCCGCAGCACCTGAAACCGATTTTCCACAGGGGCATGGGTCTTCCCATGCCCCTCGATCTATTATTTTTTGTTATCAGATAATTATATACGGTCGCTCCCGATAATCCATTTTGGTAATTCAAATGAGAAGCGACGCCGTGAAAAGCGGTATAGACAAAGCACCGGCCAGGAGTCTTCTCAGGGCCGACGGCCTGTGCGACGAGGACTTCGAGAAACCCTTCATTGGCATAGCCAACTCATGGAACGAGGTCGTGCCAGGCCACATACACCTCGACAAGCTGGCCGAGGCGGTCAAGGAAGGTATCATCGAGGCCGGCGGATTTCCCTTCATGTTCGGGGTCCCCGCGGTGTGCGACGGCATAGCCATGGGCCACAAGGGGATGAGGTATTCGCTGATGTCCCGCGAGGTCATATCCGACTGCTGCGAGGTCATGGTAGAGGGCCACGCCTTCGATGCGTGGGTCGGGATCACGAACTGCGACAAGGTCACTCCCGGCATGCTCATGGCCGCGGGCAGGATGAACGTTCCGGCGATCATGTTGACAGGCGGCGCTATGGAGGTCGGGAAGGATGGCGACAAGGTCCTCGACCTGCAGTCCGTGTTCGAGGCGCTCGGCGAATATTCGGCGGGGAAGGTCGACGAGGAATACGTCAGGAACATCGAATGCAAGGCCTGCCCCGGAAGGGGGAGCTGCTCCGGGCTCTTCACTGCGAACACAATGGCCTGCCTCACCGAGACGATGGGCCTAAGCCTCACCGGCTGCGCCACCTGCATAGCATCGGACGAGAAGAAGCTTGAGATCGCCAGGGAGACCGGGAGGAAGGCTGTCGAACTGGCACTATCAAACACCCGTCCCCGCGACATCGTCACCAAGGCTTCCTTCAGAAACGCCATAAGGGTCGACATGGCCATAGGCGGCTCCACGAACACGGCCCTTCATATACCGGCGATATCGAAGGACTTCGGGGCGCCGGTCACTCTTGAAGATTTCGACAGGATATCGAGGGACGTTTCGCACATCACCAGCTTGAGGCCCTCGGGCCCTTACAGCATCGCCGACCTGGATTCTGCGGGTGGAATACCGGCGGTCATGAACAGGCTCAAGGACGTCCTTGAGGACGCTCCCACCGTCAATGGCAGGAGCATATCCGAGATAGCAGGGTCGGCCGCGGTATCGAAGCCCGATATCATTAGGCCGTTGAACGATCCGTTCCACGCACAGGGCGGGATAGCGGTCCTGAAAGGCAACATAGCTCCGATGGGATCGGTCGTCAAACAGTCTGCGGTCAGCCGCGAGATGATGAAGTTCTCGGGACGCGCAAGGGTCTTCGACGGCGAATCCCAGGCGACAGAGGCGATAGTTTCGGGATTGATAGTCTCCGGCGATGTCGTCATAATAAGGTACGAGGGCCCCAAGGGCGCGCCCGGAATGCCGGAGATGCTTTCGCCAACCAGCCTGATAATCGGAAGGGGATTGGGAGACTCGGTCGCGCTCATAACCGACGGAAGATTCTCTGGCGCGTCGAGGGGCGGCGCAATAGGGCACGTTTCCCCCGAAGCTTATGAAGGAGGGCCGATCGCGGCCGTTCGGGACGGGGACATCATCGACATAGATATTCCCGCGAGGAGTCTGAACGTCAGGCTGTCCGACGCCCAGATCAAGGAGCGCATGTCCAAGGTCAAGAGGGTGGAGCGTCCTGTCACGGGCGTCCAGAGCAAATATAGGAAACTGGTAACAAACGGAGCCAACGGCGCCTACCTAGAATGATGCGTGGTAAGATGAGCGACGAATTCAAGGTCGACGAGAACGGTCTTACTACGGACGGATATCATGTCCTTACGAAAAGGTCCGTCGGGTCCATGTACATCGGCAATGCCATCGCTCTCGCCGTATTATCGGTCATTGTCTACGTCATATATGCATACTCCTCGCAATTCTACGAAGTGCCAGGAATCTATAAAGCTCTCTCGCTGACCGCCTACGCGCTGATCGCGGTCTACCTGGCGGTAGGACCCGCGGTGTATTATGCCCGGTACAGATACAGGATTGACGAGGACAGGATCGACATACGCAAAGGGATACTGGTAATATCGCATACGGTGGTGCCCATCGAAAGGGTGCATCAGCTGGAGGTCGCACGCGGGCCGATCAACAACCTCTTCCGTCTGGCAGACGTCACCATAACGACCGCGGGCGGAATAGCCCGCATACAATATCTGGAGATACCTGTCGCCGAGGAGATCGCCGATAGTCTGAACGCTTACGTCACCGAGATATTGAGGAAGAGAGAATGATCGGAGAGGGCGGACGGGAGCCCACATCCGAGGCGCCCCCCCGCTTCGAACGGATACCTGCGGACGAGGAGTTCATACAGCACCCCGTCAAAGTGGCGGAGGCCGTGCTGCAGGCGGCCATCGTCGCGGCGTTCATGTTGTTCTGGTTCAACATCTCAATGATGGATGCGGACGAAGCGATCGCCGAAAAATATTCATTGTACATATCCTTGGCGGCGTTCCTTTCGATTGTCGGGATCACGGCATGGGTGGCATACTGGCGCTGGAGGAGGACCACGATCAGGTTCGGAGAGACCGAGATGACCGTGTTCCGCGACACGGTTTTCAAAAAACAGATAAGGATCGCATATTCGAAGATAGCCTCCACCAACGTCAACCGCGGGATCGTCAACAGGGTGACCAATACCTCGAGGCTGATGATCAACATCAACAGCGGCGTCAACGCCTTTGCCCCGGAGCTGAAGCTCACCTTCGGTACAGAGGTATCGGACAGGATCAGGGCGAACCTTTCCCAGAAGATGTACGGGAACAACGTCATTCCGGCGGATGAGTCAGGCACCCCGTCCATAGTGACGATAACCAAGACCGACGTGATCCTCCATGGGCTTCTTTCTCAGCCTACCGGGTCTGCCATATTCGGAATATTGATGTTCTTCTTCGGAATATACCAGATGATCACAGCGACCGGAGATTTCGCCTCGGGCATGGTGGCGATCCTGCTTGCATTCTTCTCTTATGCAGTCCCGGTCGTAGCGATGATATTCCATTATTTCAATTACAAGATCTACAGGGCGGGGGACACGATCTACATCAGCCACGGCTTCGTAAGGACATATCACAAGTCCTTCAAGGTCTCGAAGATAAACGCTGTCCGCATCAGCAGCCCGATGATACCAAGGCTAATCAAGAGGTATATGCTGGATGCTGAGGTGGTGGGCCTTGCCGCGAGCGACGGCGACAACAGCAACAAAAGATCGCCACTCCTGTGTCCAATGAAGGACCGGGGGACCATCGAGAGGGTCATGTCGGCTATCGTGCCGGAATTCGTCTACGAAGTGGAAATGAAGAATCAGCCCAGGGAGGCGGCGAAACCGATATTCATCCGCGCGGCCATCTGGTCCCTGGTTTTCGCGGCTGCGGCATACCTGTTCTACGACACCATGGTGAATATACAATCGGCAGAGGGGATTGCCATGGAATACATCGCCGCAGCGGTCATATCGGTGTCCGCCCTCGCTGTGGTGGGACTGTTCGTGAACGGTGTCATGTCACGCAGGATAGTCCAGTATGGGAGAGGCGAGGACAAGTTCACATTCCTGGTGGGCGTGGTCGACCGCAAGATAACCACCATGAGCTACGACAAGGTGCAGATGGCCGAGGTGGAGGGCGGGCCGTTCTCGCGGCCATACGGACTGGCCAGATGCAAGATAAGCCTGCTTTCTTCCATTGGTTCGCAGAATATCCGGTCAGGGTACTTCGACTCTGAAGAACTCGAAGCGATCTCCGAGGAAGTGGTGGCCAGGATCAAGGACGGGCGCTACGATCACAAGATATATCTCTGATTATTCCTGCACCCGGCACGACCAGGATATGAGGAGGTTCGCGAGCTCTTCTGCCAGATCCTCGTCCAGATCATCCTCTGCAGCGGCCGTGCGATATCTGGATATCACGGACTTCTCGACTTCGCCGTCGTGGACCGGTATTCCCGCGACCTTCTTGTTAATGCCTATCTCATAGGCGGTCTGCATCCTTTCGGACACAAGAGACATTATTTTCCGGTCGATCAATGCGATCTTCTCCCTCAATTCTTCGTTGTCCATCAAAACCCTCTCCTGATCTGGTCTGCTATCACAAGGGCGGCCATGGATTCGACAACCACGGCTGCCCTGGGCACTATGCACGGATCGTGCCTGCCCGAGACCCGTATGCCGACATCGGCGCCGGTCCTGAGGTCCACGGTGTGCTGGGGCTTCGCTATCGACGGAGTGGGCTTGAATACTGCGCGGAACAGCAACGGAGCGCCGTCGCTCATTCCGCCGACGATCCCTCCCAGGTTGTTGCTCATCGTTCTTACTCCATCGCGGTAGCAATATTGATCGTTGCTCTGGGACCCCCTCATCCCGGCGAGCGAGAATCCTTTTCCGAACTCTACTCCCTTGCATGCCGGGATACTGAAAACTGCCCTCGCAAGCTCCGAATCCAGAGCCTCGAACCAGATTCCTCCGAATCCAATGGGCAGTCCCGAGACCATGCATTCCGTGACGCCGCCAATGCTGTCCCCATCCTCTGAAGCGCGCATGATCTCCTCCCTCATGGTCCTGTCGAGGTCTCCCGTGCAGGCCCGGGTTGCGAAAGCCTCGGATCCTCTCGCATCTTCGGAGCCCCGTTGCTCGGGATCGGCCACGGCCCCTATCGACCTGGTGAATGCAGAAATATCTATCCCGTGACCGTACAGGAACTGCCTGGCTATGCTTCCTCCCGCGACGACGGCGGACGTCATGCGGCCGGAAAAGACTCCCCCGCCGAGGCAGTTCAATCCTTTCACCGCGGCGGGAAGGTCGGCATGGCCGGGGCGCGGAGTATGTTCATATAGCGAATAATCGGAATCTCTCACGTTCGTGTTGGGAATTCTGATTAAAATAGGGGAGCCGTCGGCTTCCGAATCTCTGATGCCCGAAACGATCTCAGGTATGTCCGGTTCCTTTCTGGGAGTCCCTATCCCTGCCGCAGGTTTTCTCAGTGTCATGTATTTCATGATCAGATCGGCGTCCACGGGCGTTCCGGCGGGAATGCCTTCCAGGATGCATCCGACGTAAGGGCCGTGGCTGCTGCCGAAAAGAGTAAATTTCAACTTCTCTCCCAACTGGAACATGAAGCATCAACACAGTAGTATTATCTGATAATTTCGGAAACTATAAAATTGCAATCTTTATTAGATATTTACGATTAACGTATTTTTTGAAGGTATTTCATTATTTTTGTATCATGATGGATGTAACTTGGGAAAACTACTTATATTGTTCATATCATAATACATGTTGCACGCGCGGGGATCGCACGGGTGGACCAAAGGCCATGGATAAAAAGCCCAGTGGGGATTCCATTGTCCGAACACCCTGGGCCCTGCAGCATGTAGGCGTCGGCCGTGACATCCTTGATGAGCTCGACCGGGTGCTTATGTGCGAAGAATCCCTTGAGGATGAAGCGCTGGCGTCAGACAAGCATAGGAAGCTCCAGAAGGGAGTATTTCCGTATGATGTCGGCGACCGATCGTAAGGCTCCGCGCGTGCTATTATGAGGTTTCCGGGGTAGCGGTGCTTCGGATCGTTTTGTGATCAGATCTCGTTCAGTCTGCGGGTCACTGTCACAATCGTATGTTCCAGTCCCGTGTCTTCGAGGAAGCTTCCCGCTGTGCCGCGCTTTAGCACAATTGCCGTGGAAGGCCCCGAGCCCGATATCCCGGCCCCGAGCGCACCGGCTTTCATGGACATCTCCGCCACGCTGTTGTCGAGCCCGGACGCCTCTGCAATGATCTGCCCGTTGAGCGTCATCGCCGCCAAGGGATCGGTCCTCGCAAGAGCTATCGCTTTCTTTTGAGCCTCGGCGGCCCTTCTCAACGGCCCCAGGTCGATGGTCTCCTTGCGGATCTTCAGTTCAGGTATGTGGAGCACCACATCGTACTTCGGTATGTCTTCGACGAAGATGATGCTGTCCGTCTTATTGTCGGTCATCACCAGCCCTCCGTATTGGCACCCGCAGGCATCGTCGAACGATCCGGTCCTCGTTACCTTTGCCGTCCTCGCACATTCCACCCCTATCTTTATGACAGTAAGCGAATCGGTCACAAAGCCGAGCTCGCCGAAGACCGCCGTTATTATCGAATTGCATGCGGAGCTGGAACTCTTCAGGCCCCTGGACGGCGGTGTCTCCGAGAATGTCCGGAGACGCCAGCCTTCGGGCTCCTCGGTGCCGGCCGCCCTGTAGGCGGCCGATACGCAGAGTTCTGCCAACAGCGTCGATTCGCCCGGGTCGTTTACGATGTCGACCTTCCTTCCTTCTCCTACGATAGCGAAATCCGAACGGGTCGTCAGCATGGTGCCTATAGTCGCGCCCACCCCTCCGGGCATCGCGTTAATCACAGAAACAGCTCCCCAGGATATGCCAGTTGCCAATCGGTTCAACTCCTGACGGCCTCACCGTCATTGTTATGCCCGTATCCGATGTAAGACGAAAGTTATATAATATTCAGCTAGGTTGCCTTCTCCAGTGGGCTGGTAGATCAGCTGGAAGATCGCTTGCTTTGCAAGCAAGAAGTCGCGAGTTCAAATCTCGCCCAGTCCACTCGTTTTTCTGTTTGTTATTCTGCTGTTTTCCTGACGGGCCGGAAGCATCGCTGATGAGAGGATGGCCTGTTACGGAGCACGGTCACAACCTCTCTTTCCCGAGGCAGTCGGAACAGAGTCCCCTGAGGATGACCCAGTGTCCGTGAACCTCGGCGCCTTCAGGCGGCACGATCCTCGAATCCACGTCCATGCCGGGAGGTACGTCCACGTCCATAACCCTCTCGCACCCCTCGCACATGAAGTGGAAGTGGTCGCCGGTCCTGCAGTCGAACCTGTCGACGCCCCCTATCGTCTGCACGCGTCTTATCAGGCCCTGCTGGGAGAGGAGCTTGAGGTTCCTATACACCGTGCCTCGGCTGATATGCGGCTCCGTACCCCGTGCCTGTTCGTATACCTCGTCGGCGCTAGGGTGGTCGTGTCTGTTCTTCACGATGTCAAGAACCAATTTCCTCTGAGGGGTATTCCTGTAGTGTATCGCGGGCATCTTCTTCCACCTGTGCTTTCCCGCATCCTTTCAGACGCAGGATGTGTATGGTCACGCATATCCCCACCGTAAAAAGCAGAAGCGCCAAAAGGGCGTTGCGGGAAAAGAACATCGAAAGCACCAGCATCCCCCACAAGGACATCAGGGCATATGCCTTGGTCCTGGCGGGAACGCCGGTGCCTTCCTTGTAGTTTCTGATCATCGGACCGAAGAAACGCGTCTTCGTAAGCCATATGTAGGTGCGCGGGCTACCTGTGGCGAAGCACAGGGCGGCACCCAGGACCAGCGGTGTCGTGGGCAGTACGGGGAGGAACGCCCCTATCGCGCCCAGGACAAGCATGGCCGAACCGGCGATACAGAACAACGCGTTCCTTATTTTCATTTGGTCGCCTTTGCCAGCCCCTCGTGGTCGAGCTTGGAGTACTTTTTCACGGTCTCGAAATCGAGTTCCAGAGCCTTGCTCATGCGTTCTCCGTACTCCGGGTCCGCAAGATAGCAGTGTGTCGCATGGCGGTACCTTATGTTCTTGGTCACGGTCGCCATGTCCGCCGCGGTGTTCTTTATGAGGACCGCCTTCTCGTCCTCGGGGATAAGCCTCCACAGGTCCCCTCCCTGCTTGAAGCAGTCATCGGCAGGGTAGTCCTTGGGATCGTAGCGGTATATGTCCCCGTACACCTTGTCAGCAGGCTCGCGGTATTCGTTCTGGTCCGCCCACTCGTCGTAAGAGTTCGGCTGGTATCCTTTCGTGGAACCGTAGTTGCCGTCCACCCTCATGAGGCCGTCCCGGTGGTATGCGTGGACCGGGGCCTTCGATCTGTTGACCGGTATCTGGTCGTGGTTTACTCCGAGGCGGTAGCGTTGCGCATCTGCGTATGAGAACAGCCTTCCCTGCAGCAGCTTGTCCGGCGACAATCCTATCCCGGGCACTATGTGGGCGGGGCTGAACGCCGCCTGCTCCACCTGGGCGAAATAGTTGTCAGGGTTGCGGTTGAGCTCCAGCATCCCCACCTCGATCAGCGGATACTCTTTCTGGCTCCAGACGGTGGTGACGTCGAAGGGGTCCATGTCCCTGGACAGCGCCTGCTCCTCCGTCATTATCTGGAAGCACATCCTCCACCGCGGGAAGTCGCCACGCTCTATGGCCTCGTAAAGGTCCCTCTGGTGGCTTTCGCGGTCCTTGGACACTATCGCCGCCGCCTCTTCGTCCGTGAGGTTCTTAATGCCCTGCTGGGTTTTGAAGTGGAATTTCACCCACACCCTCTCGTTCTTCTCGTTGAAGAGGCTGAATGTATGGCTTCCGAATCCGTGCATGTGCCTGTACGAAGCCGGTATTCCGCGGTCCGACATGACGACCGTGATCTGATGGAACGCCTCCGGGAGGAGCGTCCAGAAGTCCCAGTTGCTCTGGGGGGACCGCATGTTGGTCCTCGGGTCGCGCTTGATGGCGTGGTTGAGGTCGGGGAATTTCAGGGGGTCGCGGAGGAAGAACACGGGAGTGTTGTTGCCTACCAGGTCCCAGTTCCCTTCTTCGGTGTAGAACTTCACCGCAAAGCCCCTGATGTCGCGTTCCGCATCGGCGGCGCCGCGCTCGCCTGCGACGGTGGAGAATCTTACGAACACATCGGTCTTCTTTCCATTCTCGAAGACCTTGGCCTTGGTGTACTCGGAGACGTCGCGCTTCGAGGTGAAAGTACCGAACGCGCCGCTCCCCTTGGCATGCATCCTGCGTTCGGGTATGACCTCGCGATTGAAATGTCCCATCTTCTCGAAGAACCAGAGGTCCTGCATCATCATGGGGCCTCTTTGCCCTGCAGTCAGCACATGTTCGTTGTCGGATACGGGTGCACCGACCTCGTTCGTCAATTTCTTGTCGCCGTCGTTTTTGTCGTCCAATTTCCTGCCTCCTTTGTAACCATTATTAGTACTCAGTACTGATAATAAATAATTATCTTAACTGTCCGACCGTCATTTTCCGGACATTTTCGGTCATGGTCTCGGACTTCGGCAATCGTTGTTTCTGTTTATATATAGACGTCCGTCATACCTGACGGACGAGACGGCAGGATATCGGAGGCTTCTAAGGGCCCTCCGCTTCCGGCCCTCGGATCGGCGGATACCATGACAGAGGACTCGAAGCTCAAAAGGGCAAGCCGTTACGCCTGGATCATGTTCGCAGTCCTGTTGGCGGCTTACTTCTTCGTCTACCTGCACAGGATGTCCGTCGCCGTTGTCGGCCGCGATATCGTGGAAGAGGTAGGAGGCAATATCGGATACCTCAGTTCAGTATATTTCTGGACGTACGCCGCGATGCAGATCCCCTGCGGAATGCTGTCCGACAGGTTCGGCCCTAGAAAGGTATCGTTTATCTTCTTGAGCCTGGCCGCCGCGGGTTCGGTGGTCACAGCCACAGGGGAAACGTTTGGTTTCGCCGTAATAGGCAAGATGATGATTGCCGCGGGCATGGCCGCCGTGTACATCCCGCTGATGAAAGTGGTAGCCACCTGGTTCCCTCCTCACTATTTCCCGCAGCTGAACGGGATCATCATCGCGGTGGGCAACATCGGCGCCATCTCCGCAACCGTCCCCTTGGCCATATCGGTCTCAGCGTTCGGATGGAGGGGCACGTTCGTTTTGCTCGCCCTCGTCACCGCCATAATCGCGGCCCTTTGTCTTGCACTGATCCGGGACCGTCCCGCCGACCAGACATCACAAGAGAATAAGATGGGCATGGTCGCGGGACTGAAGATGGTGTTCGCGGGGGGCAGGAAGTTCTGGCCGATGGCCGTTGCGTACTTCCTCATTTACGGTTCGATAATGGTGTTCCAGGGGACCTGGTCCAAGGTCTATTTCGATTCCGTATACGGATTTACCGTACTTTCCGTGTGGCTGGTCGCCATGATAGGCATCGGGAAGATATTCAGCACGGTGCTCGTCGGAGTGATGGCAGGCCGGAAGATAATCGGTTCCAAGCGTATCATGATGATCCTGGGGAATGTCGGCTTCGCCGCCGTGTGGCTGGCAGTCTGGCTATTCGCGGGGAAGATGGACAGCCCCCTGTTCTGGGGCGTGGTTTGCACCCTGTTCGGATTCTTCGGCGGGTTCATGACCCTTTCATTCTCTCAGGTAAAGGAATGGTTCCCGTTATCCATCGCCGGCACGTCCGTAGCTGCGATGAACGTGTTCCTCTTCCTCGGAGCCTCGGTATGCACCGCCGTGGCGGGCGCCATCATCGGAACGTCCTACACGGTGGAGAATTTTTCACTAGTATGGGGACTGATGTTCGCAGGTTCTCTGGCAGCTGTGGCCGCCGCTTACGTTTCGAAAGAGAACAGGGAATGATCAGTCGAACTTCCCGACCACGGCCTTGATGCGCCTGACGCCGGCCGCCGAACTCTCTTCCTTGGCGATCTTGAAGCCCCCTATGTCGCCGGTGCTGTTGACGTGTGGGCCGCCGCAGATTTCGCAGGACTCGTCGCCTATCGTGTAGACCTTGACCTTCTCCCCGTACTTGTCCTGGAACACGCCCATGGCGTGGCGGTCTTTCGCTTCCTCGTACTGCATCTCCTCGCAAACCACCGGGATGTCCCGCCTTATTATGTCGTTGATGTAGTCCTGCACCTGTTTCAGCTCTTCTGGCGTGACCTTACGGTCCAGGTTGAAATCGAATCTGAGCCTCTCCGCAGTGATGTTGCTGCCCTTCTGCACTATGTCCGGGTCCACGAATTTCCTTAGCGCCGCGTTAAGAAGATGGGTGGCGGTGTGCAGCTTCGTGGTCTCCTCGCTGTTGTCGGCGAGCCCTCCCTTGAATTTCTGGTCCGAACCTGCACGGGAGATGTCCTGGTGATCTTTGAAGCGACGGTCAAAATCGTCAACGTCCACACGGAATCCTCTCTCCTCGGCAAGTTCCTTGGTGAGCTCGATGGGGAACCCGAACGTGTCGTAAAGCCTGAAGACCTGCTCACCGTCCAGAGTCTGGCCGGCAGAGTGGCCTTCTGCCATCTCGTCGAACCTGCGAAGCCCCTTCCTGAGCGTCATATGGAACTTCTCCTCTTCTGCCCTCATGTTTGAAAGTATCGCATCCTTGTTTCTCTCGAGCTCCGGATAGGAAGCTCCGTACTCGGCGATCACCACATCGCAGATCCTGCTCATGTCCGCGCTGTCGGAGCCTAGTTTCGAAATGTATCTGCTGGCCCTTCTGATGAGCCTTCTGAGGATGTATCCCTGTCCGACCTTGGCCGGGACCACTCCGTCGCCCATTATGAACGTCGCAGCCCTGATATGGTCGGAGATTATGCGGAACGCCCTCTTGTCTTCGGAGTACTTCTTGCCTGTAAGGTCTTCTATGGACGCTATGATCCCGGCGAAGAGCTCTGTGTCGTAAACGGTCTCACGGCCGTTCATTATCCTGAGGACCCTCTCCAACCCCATTCCCGTATCGACGTTCTTCTGATCCAGGGGAGTGAACTTTCCGTCCGCGTCCTTGAAGTATTCCATGAAGACGTTGTTCCAGATCTCGGTGAACTTGCCGCAGTGACAGGATGGACCGCATCCGGGGCCGCACTTCGGCCTGCCGTCGTCGAAGAAGATCTCGGTGTCCGGTCCGCAAGGACCGGTCTGGCCCGCGGGTCCCCACCAGTTGTCTGAACGTCCGTAGAAGTAGATCTGCTCCTTGGGGATGCCCAATTCGTTCCAGATCTTCGCAGTCTCCTCGTCCCGGGGTATCGCCCCTTCGCCTTCGAAAGCGGTTACAGATATCTGATCGATCCTCAGCTTGAGGACGTCGATCAGAAAATCATAGCTGAATGTTATGGACTCCTTCTTGAAGTAATCGCCCAGCGACCAGTTGCCCAGCATCTCGAAGAAGGTCAGGTGGCTTGCGTCGCCCACCTCGTCTATGTCGCCGGTCCTGATGCACTTCTGATAATCGACCAGCCTCTTCCCCTCGGGATGCTTTTCTCCGAGAAGATAAGGTACGAGCGGATGCATGCCCGCCGTCGTGAACAGTACGGTAGGGTCGTTCTCCGGTATCAGGGACGCGGACCTGATGAACGCGTGGCCCCTCTGTTTAAAGAATTCAACGTACGCTTCTCTGAGCTCCTGTGCCTTCATGTTACACCTGGACGTACGCGTGATGGGCTCGTTATTTAAAAAAGCTGGCTTACTGCCGCGTCGGGGGTACGGGCACAGGGTCGCGAAGGGCAGGCTCACTGCCCTTCCAGGTAGCCGCGCCCCCTGAGCATCAGGTCCCTGAACTCCTCCGGGCCTTCGGACATGGCCGCATCGCTGACGGCATGGATGGCGTCTCCGAGCTCGGAAAGCATCATGTCGCGGCTGACGTTCAGGTGCTGTATCTCATAGTAGAGGCTCGGGTCCTCCAGTGCCACGGACATGTTGGTCTCTATCATCTTGTCGAAGGTTGTCGAAGCTACCGAACACAGCTCAGTGAAGGGTATTCCGCTTCTCTCCAGTACAGTGAAGAAAGCGATGTTTACGATATGGCTGAGGCCGAGTACGTAGGACATGTATCTATCGTGCTCACCGACCGGCATCACTTTGATCTCCGCGCCCTGGTCCTTCATCAGCCTCACCGCCGTATCTGCTGCCTCCGGGCAACCGCAGTCGCACACGATCAGGTTGCGGCCGTGCATGGAACGGACCGACGGTCCGAACATCGGGTGGACCGAGCACACCCTTCTTCTGGCGGCCATATCGGTGAGTACGCCGAGGAAAGGAGATTTCAGTGAGGAAATATCGAATATCAGCGCGTCGTCGCGACACATTCCGTCAAGGGAGGTGAGTACTCCCGAGACCGAGGATATGGGGACGGATACTATTACCACGTCCGCCTCCGCGGCGTCCGCGAGACTCCTGCCGTTCTTGGCGGCGGGGTCGATGACGATCATCTCGTGCTCCGCCCTGCCGAGGAGACGTTGCATCATCTTTCCCATCTGTCCCTGTCCTCCGACGATGGCGATCTTCTTCCTATCGGTCGTCACGCGTGGCACAGACGCCTGAACGCCTAGGGACTGCTCCATCAGTATCCTGCAGATGTCCTCTCCCGCTCCAGGGTTCAGCCCGACCATGTCGGACAAGGCCCTGAATCTGTCCATGGTCGCCATTTCGGCCGCGATGTCGCGTATCCCCTCGCCGGCCGCCGTCTTGACTGCGCCCATCTTCCGAGAGATCTTAAGCCTCTCGCCGATCAGCTCCATTATGCCGTCGTCTACCCTGCGCATGCCCGACCTGAGGTCCTCGATGTTCTCCATGCCGTTACCTCCTCACTTCTTCCTTATGCTTTTCATCGCCTCTTCGACGCTGGCGTCCCTCAGCACGATATCGGTTATCGCGCGCGTAATGCCTTCCACGTCCCTGTGCTGGAATATGTTGCGGCCGATGGACACGCCCCGTCCCCCGGCATCGATCGAGTCCCTCACCATCGTCAGCATCTCCAGGTCGGAGGACATTTTCGGGCCTCCTGCGATCACGACGGGGACGAGTGCCCCTCTAACGACCTCCCTGAATGAATCGACGTCTCCGGTGTAGCTACACTTCACGATGTCGGCTCCGAGTTCCGCCGCGGCCCTGGCGCCGTGCGCCACCAGTTCGGGGTCGTAGGAGTTCTTGATCTTCGGCCCCCGGGGGTACGCCATCACCAGCAGCGGCATGCCCCATTCCTCGCATTCGCTGGACAGTCTCCCCAGGTCCCTCAGCATCTCCGGTTCCGTCTCCGCGCCCAGGTTGATGTGCATCGAAACAGCGTCCGCACCCATCTTCAGGGCCTCAGAGACGGTTGCCACCAGAACTTTGCTGTTGTTCGTGTCGCCCATGTCCGTGGATGCGGAAAGGTGCAGGATCAGACCTATGTCGTGTCCTCCGGCGCGGTAACCGTGCTTCACAAGCCCCTTGTGCATAAGCACCGCGGTCGCACCGCCGTTGGCCACGGCGTTCACAGTGTGCTTCATGTCATACAGGCCCTCGGTAGGGCCTATGGAAACGCCGTGGTCCATGGGCACGATGACGCAGTTTCCCGTTCTTCTGTCAATGATCCTTTCAATTCTCACGTTCTTTCCGAACATTTTCTTACCCGTGCTACGTGCTATCATGTAGCACGGTATATTAATCGATTTCGGCTGTGTTCTTCAAATAATGAAGAAAAATGCTTAAAACAGGACGGCGGCGGCAGCCTCGGCGGCAGCAGTGTCCGTGTCCGTGCGGGCTATCACGACGGCGATGCCCCTGGAGAGCAGGACGTTCTCGGGCATGTGTCCGATCTCCGACACTGCGACCGCCTTGCACCCCTCGAGAAGATCGGCGGTCGAAGATATGCGGTCCTTGTGGTCCCGGCCTGCCACCGGCGCATCGGCCACAGTCTTCACGTCCCTTACGAACCTCACGGTCTTGCCGTCGGAGGCGTATATCCTGAACATCTTCGCGTTACCGAAGCCGCTGTCCACATTTTTTCCGTCAGAGGTCGCGACGGCCACGAGGACCTCCTCGCTGTCGGGCTTTTCGGAAGCAGGATCTGCCGGCTCGATCTTCGAAGGTCCGCACCCTGCGGTGCATTTGCCGATATGCACGAATTCGGCGGAACGGTCTTCGTTCAGGAGGCCAATCGCATCCGCGCGGCATTGCCTGCAGTGTCTCATCATGCGGGCGTCCGCTGAGCAACAGTCCATCATCTCCTTTCTTTCGGAGGGCGTCGGGGCGCGTCTGTTCTCGAACTTGGTCCCTGCCACCGGTATCAGAGGCAGGATGTTCACTATGTATGCTCCCAGACCTTTGACCTCGGATGCAAGTTCCGGTATCTGGACGTCATTGATCCCGGGGATCATGACGATGTTCACCTTCACGACCATGCCCAGTTCGGCACACATCCTGATGCCTTCCTTCTGATTGCCGATGAGCCTCTCGGCGGCTTCCTTTCCCGAAAGCTTTTTTCCCTTCCAGATGACGGAGCCGTAGATCTGTTCGCCGATGTCCGGCGTTACAGCGTTCATCGTGACCGTGAGGAACCTCACTCCCAGGTCGTAGAGCTCCTGCGCGCGTTCCGGAAGCATCAGGCCGTTGGTGGAAACACAGGCGGTCAGTCCGGGATATTCTTCTTTTATCAGCCTGAGGGTCTCGAAAGTCTCCTCGTTGGCCAGCGGATCGCCCGGGCCGGCTATCCCGAGGACGCTGAGGTTGGGGATCTTCTCGATCACGTATCCGACCTTATCGGCGGCCTCACGGGGAGAAAGGACTTCGCTGGTCACGCCTGGACGGGATTCGTTGGAACAGTCGTACCTGCGGTTGCAGTAGTTGCATTGGATATTGCATTTGGGAGCGACGGGCAGATGCATCCTGGCGAATTTGCGGTGTGCCTCTTCGTTGTAGCAAGGATGGGCCTGCAATGCTTTCCTTATACTGTCTTCCCGGTCCATAACACCGTAATGCTCTCTCTTTTATTATAACATGATTAACATTATGGAGCATGGACCGATACACCGGGTATGTTGAGTCGATATTGGCCGAGAGCAACTCGAACGTCCCGGTATCCCGCCGCACCCTGATGGATCATCTGGAGAACGGCGGATTCTCGTATCGGACCCGCAGGGGAGAGGCCTTCGAGATGGACCCGTCGGAGATTCAGGCCATCGCCAGGTTCTGCACCGATGCCGAGAAGATCAGACTCCGGATGCCAATAATAGTGAGCACGGACACCTCGGCCGAGGGCGGGGCGTGGAAAGTGGATGGCGAGACGGAGACGTCGGTCGTGTCCAAAATCTTGGGCAAGCGCCCGTACAGGAAGGACATGTTGCGCTTTTACAATCCGAATCTTGCAGATCTGCGCCGGAAATTCCCCACAACGGTGGTGCTGGCCTTCGTTCCGTGAGGGATAAATTCCCAAACCTTAAATATCGAATGAATATAGTGGGGTTGCTCGATTCGAATGGATCGGGTTGCTCGGGCCTGGTGCTCTGACGGGAAACCGTCGTGGAGGCCATGCCGGGGTGTGAAATCGTCTGCTGGGAGGTATTATATACTTCTTCAGTCTACGGTGATTTCGCCAGGTTCGGCAACGAAATCTGGCATTAATCTAAATGACATGCACCCGGAGAGAGATCCTCTTTCGGGGAAGAGGTGGAAGGGCCCCGTAATGGAGGATGAGATCGGACAAGCCCGATGACCACCGATCATACGCAACCTGGACGTGTGCTAGATCATACGCCAGCGGCGATGCTACGCCGCATGGGGGATGGTTCGGCTAGAGCGCTGAAGAAGGTCGTGTCAAGCTGCGATATGCGTCGGGTAGGTGCAAGAAGCCTATGATCCGACGATGACCTAATGGGACTTCCTATTCTTCGGAATGATCAGTAATGATCGGGAACGCGGGGGATTGAAGCATCTTAGTACCCGCAGGAAAAGAAATCAACAGAGATGCCGTTAGTAAAGGCGATCGAACGCGGTACAGGGCAAACCGAATCCCGTTTGGAAACAATCGGGAGGTGTGGTGTTGTAGGCTCTTTTACTCCTTTGTCCGGAATATCCAAAGTCGGCTGGAAAGCCGTGCCATAGAGGGTGATAGCCCCTTAGGAGAAGGCTGGAATGGAGATTTTAGATGTCCTTGAGTAGTGTGCGTTGGATATCGCGCATGAATTTGGGAGGCATTCACTTCCAACCCTAAATACGTCTCTAGTCCGATAGTGTAGTAGTAGCGTGAGCGAAAACTGAAAAGTACCCTTAACGGGAGGTAAAAAGACCTGAAACCATGCGGTTAAAGATTTATATAGCATCAAAGGGAAGAAACCAATAATTGGTGGACCAGTGTTATATTGTCCGTTTAGAAAAACGGGCCAGGGAGTTCTGGTCATTGGCGAGGTTAACTATTCAATTAGGTAGCCGAAGGGAAACCGATTGCCCGCAATTTTTAATGAGGGGCAAGGTGTGCTCGCCTGGAGTCAATGGTGCGGATACCCGAAGCCGGTCGATCTATGCCTGAGCAGGATGAAGCCTCTCGAAGGGGAGGTGGAGGTCCGAACCAGTTCTGATGTGCAAATCGTTTGGATGACTTGGGTATAGGGGTGAAAGGCCAATCTAGGCCGGAAATAGCTGGTTCCCCCTGAAACTAGTCGCAGCTAGACCTCGATCGAGGTGGAACATGAGGTAGAGCACCGATTGAGCGCTTAGGGGAAGAAATTCCTCGGCGTTTTGTCAAACTCCGAACTTGTGTTCATCGTAGACATCGGGTGCAAGGCCATCCGGGGTAAGCTTGATGGCCATAAGGGAAACAACCCAGACTATAGTTAAGGTCCCTAAATTTCGGTCAAGTGTAATATGAAATGGCGTCGGTAGTCTAAAACAACCGGGAGGTGGGCTTAGAAGCAGCCATCCTT
>DAMX01000028.1:29206-29350 GCA_002497195.1 Methanomassiliicoccaceae archaeon UBA354
AGATAGCGTAACAGCTCACCGGTCTAGATTATGGGCCCAGAAAATGGACGGGGCTAAACCGAGTACCGATACTATAGAATACAGCAATGTAATTTGGTAAGGGGGCGCGGTGCATGGGCAGAAGCAGGGCTGTGAAGTCCTGTG
>DAMX01000102.1:0-884 GCA_002497195.1 Methanomassiliicoccaceae archaeon UBA354
AGTACGACCTCCTCTCCCTTCTCGTCGAGGGCGCATATGGCGGGGCCCTTGAAGGTATCGATGAAGTATATGTCCCCGTTCAGGACGAAATCCAGCATGTCTTTGCAGCATGCGGCCTCTATCCCGTTCTCCGACACCTTCAGGTCGAGCAGGGGGCGCGACCTGAGGAGCGCTGCCCTCTCGTCGTTGTAGACCTTCTGGACGCGGTCATGGTCCTCCTCGGCCCCGGGGTATCCGAAATTGGCCGCGAAGGCGAAGAGCCGTATAGCGCTGACGAGGTCCTTCTCGACGCATCTTCCGGTCTCGTACATCAGGGCAAGATAGTAAAGTGAACGCGGGTCCATCCTGTCCACGGGCCCGCGGAGCAGGTCGTACGCTTCAGTCTCCGTCCTTCCTTCGACGGCTCCGGATGCGATGAGTATCCCAAGCTCCCTCTTGGCGGGCAGGTAGTCGTTCTCGGCCGCCGTGCGGAGCCACTTCTCCGCCAGGGCGTAATCCTGGGGGACTTCATTCCCTTCGATGTAGAGCATTGCAAGCCGGTACTGCGCCTCGGGACTCCCGTCCTCGGCAGAAGATAACGTTCCGTCGATGGCCATGGTGACGGAAAGGGGCGCATCGTTTATAAGTTTCAGGTTTCGGCGAAGTCGGAACCGTCCACGCCGTTGTCGGCCGCGAGCTTTATCCACTTTTCGGATTCGACTTCGTCCGCATCGGTGCCGTATCCGTCCCTGTAGCATATGCCCACAGCGTACATGGCGTCCGCGATCCCCTGCAGAGCGGCGGCCAGGAACCATCCGAAAGCCTTCTCAGGGTCCTCCCCCACCGCCTTGGAGCCTCTTGAATAGACGATCCCCAGGCGGTGCATCGCGAAGGCGTCGCCCTCC
>DAMX01000102.1:1117-6943 GCA_002497195.1 Methanomassiliicoccaceae archaeon UBA354
CCTATGCCGTACTCGAAGCAGACGCCCGTCCTGAACATGGCGTTAATGTTGCCCGCCTTTGCCGCGATACCGTACAGCTTGAAGGCCTTGTTCTCGTCCTTCGGGACCCCCAGGCCCTCCTCGTAAAGATACGCCAGGCTGTTCCTGGCCTCCTGAACTCCTGCGTTGGCGGCCTGCCTGAAAAGGTCGGCGGCCACCGAGTAGTCCTTGTCCACCGAAAGCCCGTCCATGTAGGCCGTGCCGAGGTACAGCTTGGCTTCGGGTATCCCGGCATCGGAGGCCTTCTGCGAATAATCCACGGCCTCGGCGGAATCGATCCCCACATACTGTCCGGAAAAATACATCTTCACCAGGAACAGCATGGCGTCGGGCTGTCCGTTTTCGGCGGCCTTTTCGAGATATCCGTATCCGGCCTGTTCGTCCGTATCCGTGTCGAGGCCCAGCACCAGCGATAGGCCGTAAGCGTATTGGCCGTCGGCATTCCCCGAATCGGCGAGTTCCTTAACCTCTCCGATGTCCATCTCCACGTTTCCTTCCGGGGTTTCGAAGACATAGTTCTTCTCTTCTTCGGCCATGTCACTCGGAGCGCCTATGTCTACTTCAATCTATCCCGGCACTGCTGAAAACGAAGAAAGACTTCGAAAGATGACGGTATTTTTACGTTATTTTCAGTCGGATTTAAGGTACCTGTTTTTTTGCCGTCCCGGTAGATTTCTGGTAAAAAGTATTGCCTTTAATTGGAAATCGTCAATTCGGAATTATGGCAAAAGAAGCTGCCAAACCCGCTGACAAGAAGGCCCAGCCTGCTGCAAAGAAGGAAGAGCCCAAGAAATGCGGATCGGCTCCGAAAAAGAAGTGAACTCCTAAAAAGGTGTTCTTAAACCTCAGAGGGACGGGCGACCGCCCCCTCATTTTTCTTTTCTTTGTTCCCGTCTCATCTTCAAAAGGTATTTCTCGCATTCTTCCCAGCCCGGGAAGTCGTGTTCGGAATTGCGGAAATCGCTGTCATGGGCCCTGCGGTTCGGGCGGTATCCGCGACGGAGGTGCAGGGACTCGTGGTAGACAACGAAGTCCAGGACGTTCTCCGGCACGTCGCGGGAATCCAGCGAAGACGATATGGTGACGACGCGGAACATGGGGTTGCAGCTCCCCACTTTGGTGAAGCACGGCTTGGACGTCCACGTGAAGAAAGAGTTGTCGATGTCGGAATCATTCAGAAGTCCGGATTCCAGGAGCCTGTCCAGGGATTCCCCTAATTCCGTGCATCTTCCCTCGGTGCTCATGGTTATGTTGCGGCTCCTCTTCAGGTAGATCGGGCGTTTGGAGATCACGAACCCGTCGGAGGATACCCAATCCAGATATTCGGTACCGTATCCTTTTCCGAGACCGGAGTTGCGGGAGATCAGGGTGTCGAGGAAGTCGTAAAGAACTCCGTCCGGGGAATCGGAGAGGTAGTCGGAAACTTTGTACGACCTCTCTTTGCCCGTCCGATTCCAGGTAACCTTGAAGTCCTTGAACTTTTCAAATCTGGCACTTTTTATCTGGTGCTGATGTTCGCGCCCGGCCTCGGTCATCAGCCGGAAAAGGCGTTCATCTTCTTCCGAGTCCATCCCTCCTTCTGACGACGGCGTCCTTCTGTGCCTGTTTCCCCGATTCGGAACGTTCGACGAAGACAGGTTCGCCGTCCATGGTCTTTCCGGTGAAGTACATCATCGTGGAGACCGTGGAGGGGGTGGGGGTGAATATCTGGACCTGCTCCGGGTTCGTATTCAGCTTGTTCCTGCAGAACCTTCCCAGTTCCTCCATGTCCCTCTGGGTGCAGCCGGGGTGGGCCGCCATCAGATAGTAGGTTAGGAACTGCTTCTTTCCGAACTCGGCATTGGAGTCGTTGAAGAGGTCCCTGAATTCAAGGATCATGCCGCTTCCCGGCTTCCCCATGAGCCCCAGCACCCTGTCGGAAGTATGCTCAGGGGCCACCTTTAGCTGCCCCGAGACGTGGTTTTTCACTATGGCGTCCACATACTCTATCTTTCGTTCCTCGTCCGCAAGGACCATGTCGTACCTTATGCCGGAGGTCACGAAAACCTTCCTCACCCCCGGGACGTTCCTGGCCCTCTTCAGAAGGCGCATCTGCGCGGAATGGTCGATGCGGAGCGACTTGCATATGTCCGGAAAAAGGCATTGTCTGTCTGCGCAGGCCCCTTTCTCGGCCTTCTTTCTGCACTCGATGCCGTACATATTCGCAGTAGGCCCTCCCATGTCGTAGATTATTCCGTTGAACCCGGGCTCCCTGGAGATCTTCTCGACCTCCTTTATTATCGAGTCCTCGGACCTGCTGACCACCCTCCTCCCCTGGTGCATGGCGATGGCACAGAAATTGCATCCTCCGTAGCATCCGCGATGGGTGGTGATCGAGTTCTTGATCGTGTCGGCCGCCTTGACCGGGCCGTCCTTGAGGCACGAGGGGTGGACCTTGTTCTCATAGTCGGAGGAATAGATCCTATCCAGTTCCTCGCAGGTAGGGTCCCTCTGGGGAGGGTTGTGCACCAGGAATCTGCCGCCGTGCCTCTGGCACATGCCTTTGGCCGTTATCGGGTCGCAGTTGCGGTAGAATTCCCGGAAGGCCTCGGCGAATCGGTCTTTGTCCTCGGCGCATTCCTCGTAAGACGGGAGGGATACGTATCCGTCCTTCTCGTCCTTGGAGATGTAGCATATTCCCCGGACGTCCGAAGGGTCTCTCCCGTCGCGGAGGCAGTTAGCAAGTTCCAGATTGGAAAATTCTGCCATTCCGTATGTGATGTAGTCCGTCTTGGCGTCGAACAGGACGCTTCTTCTGACGGAATCGGACCACACGTCGTAATGCGCTATCCTCCTCAGGGACGCCTCGATACCGCCCAGCACGATCGGTTTGTCCTTGCAGAATTTTTTTATCATGTTCGTGTAGACGATCGTCGCTCTGTCGGGACGTCTGTTGTTCGCTCCGCCTGGCGTGAAATCGTCGTCGTTCCTGATCTTTCCAGCCGAAGTCCGGTTGGCCACCATGGAATCTACGCATCCTGCCGATACGGACCAGAAAAGATTCGGGGCCCCGAGCTTCCCGATGTCGCCCTCCGAAGGCTGGGGAATTATCCCGACCCTGTATCCGTTGTCGATGAGCCAGTGGCCGATCACCGCGCTGCCGCTGTAGGAGGTGTCGTAATATGTGTCCCCCGACACCAGGATGATATCCAGGGATCTCCATCCTCTTTCTTCGGCTTCTTGCAGAGTGGCGGGTATGAACATGTCGGCCTTTCAACGCTGACAGATTATAGATTGATTATGATTCTGTTGCTGAAAACGGAGACAGGTATGGGCGTCGCGTTCGGGATGTATTCCTCCAAACCGCTTATATCTCCGACCTCCCAGCTCCCGTCGTCGTCTCCCGGATCGTCGGTCGTCTCGCAGAACAGGAGCCCCGGATATCCCTCGAAGTTGCCTTCCATGTCCGGGATCACCACCCCTCCCCCCATATGCACGATCATGGGTATCATGTACACGTCATAACCCATGTATCCGGCGATGGACACGAATAGCAACGATGTGTCCTCGCAATCCCCCGACCTTATGTACAGTATCTCATAGGCGGTGGCGAAGTATTCGCCCGTCTGGTAGTTTACAATGTCGAACTCGTAGTCGATGCTGAAGTTGACGAAGTCCAAAGCGCACTGGACCTTGCTCAGGTCGTCCGGGTACTCCGAAGTTATCATTTTGATGTTGTCGGCAACCTTCTCGATCGTCGGGTCCTCTATGATTATGTAATCATAGAGTTTCATAGAACGGAACGTTCTGCTGTAGACATAGTTCCAGTCGGATGAAAAATCATTGCTCTGCTCGTATCTCTCTTCGTCGAGTTCAAGGAACATGGCGTATTCGTTGTACGCCAGGTCGATCGGGCTATAGTTCTTCCACACATAGACGTCCATATCGACGGAGCTGCTGAGCATGTCGTCGTCGGGATAGGACGAAGTGTGGGTGACCGTCACGCTGTGAAGGTCGGCGAGCCTCCCGGAATTGCCATCGACCGTCAGCGTCCAGGAGCCCGGAGAATCTTCGCGGTATTCGCATTCCAGGGCTTCCTCGCTCCCATCCGAGCATATGCCCGTCGCCGACCACGTATCGGTCGAATAAGGCGAGAAAACGTCCGAACAGGTGAAAGAGAAAGGCCTCATGAATCCGGTCTGTGTCAAAGTGAAGTTAGCGTCCTTTTCCATCGCGGAGCTGACGAAGAGTTCCGCATCACCTCTGACGGTATAGGAGACGGAAGCCCCGTTACCGACCAGGGACCCGTCTTCGTTCCATTCGTCCACCACGTGATATGGCTTGGCGACCGCGGCAAGCGTGATCACCGTTCCGTATTCGAAAGTGCCCTGTCCGGTCACGGTTTCTATATTATCGTCGTAAGAGACCGTTATTTCGCATGTCGACGGTTCTTCGGAAACGTCTCCGCCCGTCGCCAAGCTTATGCATGCGGTAAGGGCGAAAATGGCGGTAAGCAGAACAGCAGCCGCAGCGGAGGGATTCATAGTAGCTCCATATTTTGAAAATACATCAGTTCTTGTCTACCTGAAGCTCCATTATGTGGTCGTACATGAAGAACCCGTTCCCGATATCCGTATCCACATCCTCCAAGGCAACGAATCCCATGTGTTCGTAGGCGGATATCGCCCTTTTGTTGCCTCTGTTGACCGTCAGATAGACGGACCTGAGACCCATCCTTCCGGCCACGTCCGCTATATGGCGCATGGAGTGGGTGGCCAGGCCCGAGCGCCTGTATTCCTTTTTGATGTAGAATTTGCTGAGGAACAGCCTCTCGCCGTCTTTTCTGTAAGCGATGAAGCCCGCGTCGTCCCCCCTGTCGGTTATGAACTCGTATACGGTGCCTTCGGAGATCTGCCTCCCGATCGACTCCGGCGACAGATATTTCTCGAGCATGTATTCGGTCTGATCCTTTCCGACCATGTCGGCGTATGCCTCGTGCCAGATCTCCGACGCCATCGTGCTGGCCTTCGATATGTCCTTCATTTCGGTTATGACCCGGTGACCTCTGGCCCTGGAGACCCTTGCGCCGAACCCGCTGAGGCTCGATTCGAAGTTTACGCCGTTCTTGACGTCCTCTCCGTCTTCTATTGTCTTCTTGATGCTGGAGATCGTAAGGTCCTCCGTGATGTCCACGGCCTCGGGGAGCGGCCATCCGTGCACCAGGGCGGCGACGAGGCCGGAGCCGAATATGTCGCCGGTGCCGTGGTAATATCCGGGGACGCGCCTCTTCATCACGTACTGCACCTGGTGGGTCTCGCAGTCGTAGGCGGCGGTGCCAAGTTCTTCTTCGTCGAAATACACGCCCGTCAACACGACTTTCCCGGCCCCCAGCGCCTCCGATTTGCGGAGCAGGTCCATTATGTAAGCTTCGGTATAGGGGCCCTCTTTGTACGGTTCGCCGAGCATGAGCGTCAGTTCTGTGATGTTCGGCATTATCAGGTCGGCATCTCCGCACAGTTTGCGCATCTCGGGCGGAAAGTCCGGGCCGAAGGTCGAGTAGAGTACGCCGTTGTCGGCCATGACGGGGTCCACGTACACTTTCGTCTCCGGGCCCTTGATCATGGCGATCGCCTTTCTTACGACGTCGACCTGGTCCTTGGAGCCCAAGAATCCTGTGTACACGGCGTCGAATTCGAAGCCCATGTCCTTCCAGTGTTTTACGATCGGTATGATGTCCTCCGTCATGTCCCGGTACGTGAAGTGGGGGAACGGCCCCACGTACGTGGAAAGCACGGCGGTCGGGATCAC